>CAZKMJ010000093.1:0-1133 GCA_964553835.1 uncultured bacterium | reverse complement strand
GACTGGGGCCCGTTCTATTTTGTTCCTACTGTCGGGAAAGGTGCGCCGCGTTCAGAATCCCGTTCAAAAGGAGTTGTCCCAGCCGGTTTCAAAAAAATCATGCCAACCCTCAAGCTCCAAGTCGGAGATGAAATCTGGAATCCTGCTTTTGGAGGGCTAGTTAGTCAGGTGGATGATAAAACTCTTACTATTGTGCCGGACCGTGGGATGGTTCAGGTAGTTTCACGTCCCAGCCTTGATGGCAGTTATTTTCTTGCCCGCTCGGAGGCGCGTTCGCTCAGCCGGCGCGGGTTCCTTACTGCATCTGTAAAAGCGACAGCGGCGGCAGCGGCTTTCGGTTTTGGCGCTTTCGATGCGGAAGCTCAGGAAGTCAAGCTCGACCCTCTTTCCACGGAGTTGGCTAAGGGACTTTCTGCAGGCTTGGCACGCATCAGGAACGGTGCCAATGGCCTGACCTACAATCAGATCACTGAAGGCAGGCCTCTTGATAATGTCTGGATCAAGTCCGGCGACATAGGCTTCAGCCTTACGTCTCTGATCATCACTTATCTCAACTCCAAAGTGGCTGCGGAGAAAGCCGCTGCACTCAGTAATATTTTTCTGGCTCTTCAAACTCATGAAAAACTCGTAAAAGATTTTGGATTGAAAATTGCCAAAGACGGCACTGCGGGTTTTGGCGCAGACTTTGCGGGTGAGCAAACGGGCATTCTTCCCGAGCTTATGGGCCGGCAGGGGAATTATTTTAAAGTTGAACCCAAGGCCGGGCAGGTGATTTACGCGGCCTATGATATGGCACTGACTCACGAACGCTTGATTTACTTGCAGCAGTTCCTGAATGAGCAGCTGGCCAAGGGGAAAAACAAGGTGATCAGTGACAGTTTAAAAATTCTGGAAGGGTTGCTGAAAAGTATTTCCTATCGCCCGTTCATCGATGAAGATGAAAAACTTCACCAGCAGGTGAAAGTTGCCGCCAAAAAGAACCAGAAACCCGAGTTGACCAAGGACCTGATTGACAACAAACATACCGAAGCTACGGCTTTTCTTCCCCTGATTGCCTTGGGCTACCTGGGTAAAGCCGGCGATACACTTGAAAACCGTGTGGAGCAGGGCGAAAAAATTTGGGATGCGTTCAA
>CAZKMJ010000092.1:2235-8654 GCA_964553835.1 uncultured bacterium | reverse complement strand
AAAAGCGCTTTCTGAACTGCACCGCGTGCTGAAAGATAATGGGACTTCCTTCCTTTATCTTTACGCAAGCGGCGGGGTTTTTTGGAAAACACGCGTGGCCATGCGCCAGTTTTTTAAAAGCGTCCCGAAAAACTACACGGAACAGGTGCTGGCACTCATGGGTATGCCACCCAACCGCTTTATTTTCTGCGATACCTGGTATGTCCCGACTGAAACCCATACATCCCGCAAGGACCTTGAGGCGATGATGGACAAAATTGGTTTTACCTTCAAGAAAGTCATTTCGCAGAACGCATTTGACCTGGACAAGGCCATCGTAGACGGTATTCCGGGCGCTGAAGAAATGTGGGGGGACGGCGACCACCGCTACATCCTTGAGAAGAAAAATGCCCGCTAAAAATCCGCCCCCTTCCATGACTGGACAGACCGTTCCAGGACGCTTTCTGCAGGTGCCTGTTTCAAACGGACCGTTTCTGCGGCTCATCTATCCGGATTCCGTGGAATCATTCCGTTACGAAGATATTCTTAATGCTGCACTGTCATGGACATCCTTTTACCGTGAGCTGGGACTCAACCCGGGCGACAGGGTCGTTATCGTGCTCAAGCACTCCCAGGCGCTTTACGCTTCCTTTATAGGAGCTATTCTGGGCGGTTTTATTCCCGCCATGTTCGCTTTTCCGTCTGTTAAATTTTCAGAAGCTGAATATTCCAAAACCATCGGTCAGCTGCTCCGCAACGCTTCACCCCGCGCGCTTATCACTTATCCCGAACTGAAAAACCTGCTTCGAAATCACGCTGCGGACCTGCCAAACCCCGCTCTCGTTCATGACTTCACAGAGATGCGCAGCAATCCCGCAGCCGTTGACAGCCTGCATAACGCGGCACCTGAGGATATCGCTTTTCTTCAATATTCATCAGGCACCACGGGTGTGAAAAAAGGAGTAGCTGTTTCTCACCGCGCTCTGTTGTGGCAGATTGACCAATACGCAAAAGAAATTAAACTCACCGAAAATGATGTCATCATCAGCTGGCTTCCGCTTTATCATGACATGGGCCTGATTGCATGCCTCTTCCTTCCATTCCTGACCCGGACACGCCTGGTCGCGCTTTCACCTTTTGACTGGGTGGAAAGACCTGCGCGTTTTATGAAAGCCATTTCCGAATATAAGGGGACCCTTGCCTGGCTTCCAAATTTTTCCTACAACTTCATGGCTAAAAATGTTCAAGTGGATGATATGGCCGGCATTGATTTATCCTCACTGCGCGGGCTTGTAAATTGTTCCGAGCCCATTCTCGCGGGCAGCCACGAACTCTTTCTGGGCCGTTACAAAACCCATGGATTGCGGGAAACGGTTTTTGCCGCAAGCTACGCCATGGCAGAAAATACTTTTGCCGTGACTTCAGGCGGTTTCAAAGGCCCGCTGGTACAAACCGTAATTGATGGGCGCAAGCTCGTCAGCTCCGGCCGGGCTTTACCTGAAACTCAAATTGAAATCCGCAGCAGCGAGGGCATGCCTGTTCCAGATGGAAAAATGGGTGAAATCGCCATCCAGACGCCTTGCCTGATGAATGAATATTTTGAAAACCCAGCGGATACAGAAAAAGCCATGTCCGGCGGCTGGTATCTCACAGGCGACCTGGGTTACCGAGTCAATGGGGAAATATATGTGGTTGGACGTAAAAAAGACATGCTGATCCTGGCCGGGCAAAATATTTATCCGCAGGACATTGAAAATATTGTCAACGAAGTCCGGGGCATTGTGCCGGGCCGCTGCGTGGCGCTGGGCATGACCAATGCAGACCTTGGAACAGAAGAGCTGATCATTCTGGCAGAAACAGCAGCCCCCGCGTCCGAGCACAGCCGGATCAAAAATGAAATCCGTAAACGTGTTTCCGAAACACTGGATGCTTCAGCGCGGGAAATTATTCTTTTCCCGGAGCGCTGGCTTTTAAAATCCACCTCAGGAAAAATTTCACGCACCATGAACAGGGAAAAATACCTTCAGTGGAGGGAAGAATCCATGAAACAGGCCGGACCATTTCAGGAAAGAGACCAAAGCGGCCTGCGGGACAAAGTTTTCACGGCTGTGCTGCGCGCGGCAGGCGGCAGGTGCAGTGAAGCGGAACTGGGGGACGATGATCCTGTTTTTTCTTCCGGCCTTATTGACTCACTGGGTCTTGTGTCATTTCTGCTTGATATCGAAACCAGATGCCAGGTACGCATCCCGGAATCCATGCTCAAAGACCTGAACGCCATTGATTCCGTGAACAAAATTGTTTCCGCAGTACAGTCCCTGCAAAATTCGGGCGCACGGGAAACTGCGGCCCAGGACTTCCCGCAATCCGGGGAGAACATCCGGATGGATCTTGAAACGCCCTCATCGCCGCGAGCGGCAGCGGGCTTTTGGACCCTTTATTACAAAATTCTTTTTACATTCCTGGGCATTCAATACGGCAAGGGCCTGAAAGTCATGGGTCCGCTTCTCCTGCGCTTGGAAGGAAACCCGCGCAATATCCGCATGGGAGACAATGTCACACTGATGCCCTGGGTGGATCTGAAAGTGCGCGAGAACGGAAAAATCATCCTCGGCAATGATGTGCTCCTGGATTCATTTGTGAGGCTGGTCGCAGCGCGTGAAAGCACCATCCGGCTTGGCGACATGGCCAAAGTCGGCATCGGCAGCGTCCTCAACGGCGGCGCCGACATTCTGGTGGGCAACAAATTCATGTGTGGCGGTTACTGCAATATTGTTTCTTCCGCCCACCTCTACCGCAAAGGCAGCGCCATCATGGACCAGGGCTTTGAACATGCGGCGACCCTGATTGGCGAAGATGTCTGGCTGGGCGCCGGGGTTTTCGTGGAGTGCGGCAGCAAAGTGGGAAACGGCGCGATCCTCGGCATTTATTCCGTACTGAACGGGAACATTCCCGCCAATGCCATTGCCCTTGGAAACCCGGCACGAGTCGTGAAATTCCGCTCATGACGGCAAAAAAAGAGATTCTGAAGCAAGCCAGCGTTTATTCCGCCGGCACACTGCTTACCCAGATGATCACACTGGTCGCGGCCATTCTCTCACGCCGCTTCCTGGGCCCCTTGCAGATGGGCATCTGGACCACACTCCAGATCATCGTGGATTATTCAAAATACGCTTCCCTGGGGATCATGAGCGCGGTTTCCCGTGAAATTCCGTATTACATGGGAAAGGGTGAGGAGGCCAGGGCCGGCCGCATAAAAAACCTGGCGTTCACCTTTGTTCTCGCGAGTTCGTGCGTGTTTTCCGCTGGCCTTCTGATTTTCATGCTTGCTTCATGGGGGAAAATTTCCAGGCCCATGAGCATTGGTTTGATCTTTGTATCGTGTATTGTTTTCTTTCAGCGCTATAACAACCTGCTGATCGCGCTTCTACGCTGTTATAAAAAGTTCTATATCGAAACCTCGGTCAATGTCAGTTCCGCGATTGTGAACGCGGTCCTGGTCGCTTTTTTGAGCTACCGCTTTCAGTTTTATGGTTTCGCGGCCGCTATGGCCCTCAGTTTTCTTTTCAATATTATTTACATCACCGTCCTGCACCGTTTCCATTTCAAATGGGACCTGGATATTAAGGAAATGCGCCCGCTCCTGGCAGTCGGAGTGCCGCTGCTGCTAATCGGCCTTCTGGCAACATTGGCGCGCAGTCTGGACAAAATCCTGATTTCAAAATACCTGGGTTTTGAGGAGCTGGGTCTTTACAGCGTCGCGCTAATGGCAGGGAATTACATGTCAAACTTTTCAACAGCCATCGGCGCCGTGCTTTATCCCCATTTTCAGGAAAAATTCGGCGCTAAAGACAATCCGAGCGATCTAAAAAACTATCTCTGGAAGTCCTCGCTTGGTTATATTTTGTTCAGCCCGCTCATGATCGGCGCGGCCTGGTTCGCGGCACCTTTTTTTGTGCATTTGTTTCTGCCAAAATTCGTTTCAGGCATCCCTGCGCTTCGCATTTACAGCCTGAGCATGTTTTTCTGGTCACTGGTCCAGCCTTACCATGATTTCCTGATCACTATCAAGAAGCAGTGGATGGCCCTGCCTCTGCTTGTTTTTGCCTGCCTGATCACCGCCATTATGGATATGGCGGCCATCCGGATGGGCTACGGCATCACCGGCGTCGCTGCCGCAACCCTGATCGCGGTTTTCCTGCAGTTCGCGGCCACCTACGCGGTTTCGACTGTATGGCTGGGTGAAGGGCTGGGAGCCATCAAAAATTTCCTGATTTTCACGGGCGCTTTCTTTTACCTGCTCATTTCCATAGATGTAGTGGCCTTTTTCACGGGGGACAGCCCTGCTTTCCTGAATGTACTCCGCCAGGGCCTTTTCTTTCTGATTTTGCAGTCTCCCTTCCTGTACAAACTGCTCAGGGTCTTTCCGGTGTTCAGCCTTGACACCCCACGGAAAGCAACTCATAATCCGCCAACCACTTAGGGAAATTATGTCGAAGCGTAAAATCAAAGTCCTTATTGCTTTTGGCACGCGGCCCGAGGCCCTTAAAATGGCCCCGCTCATCCTGCGCGCCAAAAAAGACCCTCGTTTTAAAACCTATGTCTGTCTGACCGCCCAGCACCGCGAAATGGCCGACCAGGTCCTGCGCCTTTTCAAGATCAAGCCAGACTTCGACCTGGACATCATGCAATCCGGCCAGACACTGGGTGATCTGACCTATCGGCTGTTCACGCGAATGGCACCTGTTCTCAAAAAAGTGAAGCCGGACGTCGTTCTTGTACAGGGAGACACCACTACAGCCTTCGCGATCGCTCTCAAGGCCTTCTATCATAAAATTCCCGTTGGCCATATCGAAGCCGGCCTGCGCAGCCATGACAAATACCAGCCTTTCCCCGAAGAGATCAACCGGGTCCTGGTGTCCCGTGTCGCGGACTTCCATTTCTGCCCAACAAAGGAATCGCAGGGCAATCTTCTTAAAGAAGGCATCGCGCCCAAAAGCATTTTTGTCACCGGCAATACCGTCGTCGACGCTCTTAAAGAAATGCAGCCGCGCATTTCGCCTAAATACTTACCTTTCAACCCCGTGAAGCTGAAGGGGAAGAGGCTGCTGCTGATCACCGCGCACCGCCGCGAAAATTTCGGAGCGCCGCTTCACTCGATCTGCGGCGCCATCCGCGACGTCCTGCGCCGTTTTCCGGACGCGCTCGCGGTTTATCCCGTGCATTTGAACCCGCAGGTCCAGCAGGTGGTCCGCAAAGAGCTTGGAAAAGAAAAGTCAGCACTTCTGATTCCGCCGGTATCTTATGAACAATTTGTCGCGCTTATGAAATACTCACATGTCATCCTGACGGATTCGGGAGGCGTGCAGGAAGAAGCTCCTTCTTTTCATAAACCTGTACTGGTCATGAGGGAAGTCACAGAAAGGCCGGATGGGGTCAAGCTGGGGATCGCAAAGCTGGTCGGCACTTCCCGTAAAAAGATTTTTGAAGAAACGCGCAAATTGTTTGAAGCGCAGAAAAATTATAAAAAAATGGTCCGGGCACGCAATCCTTACGGTGACGGCCAGGCCTCTAAACGCATTTTGGACATTCTGGCACGGAGCCTATGACCTTTCCGCGCGTCCTATTTTACGTTTATCCAACGGCTTTTCAGTCGCCAGGAGGCGGTGAAGTCCAGCTGATACAGACCAGAAAGTATCTGGAAAAGCTGGGCGTCAGCATCAAGCTTTTTGATCCCTGGCAGGACAAGCTCAAGGATTATGACATTCTTCACACGTTTGGCTCCGTCAAGGACTGCCTTCCTGTTATGGAAGCGGCTAAAACCGCTGGAATTAAAAACGCGCTTTCAACAATCTGCTGGTACAGCTGGAAGTCTTCCTGGCACACCTATTCGGAACCAAAAGAGAAATTGATGACGGTTGCGCGCCAGGCGGCGAAAAGTTTTTTTCCTTTTCTTCCGTCCAAACGTAAACGCATGATGCAGATATCCGATGTCCTGCTGCCAAACTCTGAAAGTGAGGCCGGTCAGCTTTCCGGTTATTTCCAGGTCCCAAAGGAAAAGATCTCGGTCGTTCCCAACGGCGTGGACCCATCTTACGCGGATGCTTCTCCGGACGCTTTTGTCCAGAAATACGGGTTGAAAGATTTTGTGCTTTGCGTTGGAAGGATTGAGCCGCGAAAAAACCAGCTGAACATGGTCAAGGCCCTGAGCGGGCTTGAAGTACCGGCGGTTTTCATTGGCGCCCATGTACCCCATTACAAAAGTTATTTGGACCAATGCAAGGCCGCGGCAGGGAAGAACATTCATTTCCTGGGAGCTCTGCCTAATGATTCAGGTTTGCTGAGCTCTGCTTACGCGGCCTGCAAAACTTTTGTGCTGGCCAGCTGGCTGGAAACCCCGGGCCTTGCCGCGCTCGAAGCAGCGCTTGCCGGAGCTCATGTCG
>CAZKMJ010000092.1:0-2225 GCA_964553835.1 uncultured bacterium | reverse complement strand
ATCACGCCTGAAGGAGCCACTCGTGAATATTTTGAAAATCTCGCCGATTATGCAGCGCCGGAAAACACCGCGGAAATCCGCGAAAAAGTCCGTGCGAGTCTGAACAAACCTAAAACCGGAGCGCTTAAAAAACATGTGCTTGAAAATTACAGCTGGCACCGAGTGGCACAAAAAACACTCGAAGCGTATCAAAGGCTGAAATGACTGCCAAATTGACAGGCAGACTGGCAAGTATTCTTTTGATGCTTATTGTCTTTGCCGTGCTTTTTGCGGGCGGCGAAATGGTCCTGCGCGCAAAATTCCCGGATAAAGCGGCGCCGCCCGCGCAACCCCAGGGCTGGGCCATTATTCCCGAACGCACCTGGATCGAATATCATCCAAGGATCGGATGGGTGCCTAAAAAAGGCACTAATTCCATGCTGCGCAAAAATAACCTTCAGATCCCGGTTTCCACCAGTTCACTCGGCCTGCGCGGACGTCAGGAATACACCAAGGCAAAACCCGCGGGAAAATTCCGTATCTACGCGGCAGGTGACAGTTTCACCTTTGGCTTTGGTGTCCAGGACGATGAAGTTTTTACCCACCGCATGGAAACAATGGACCCTTCGGTTGAGGTTTTCAATCTGGGCGTTCCGGGATATGGCGTCGATCAGATCTATCTATTCCTGCGCGAGTTTGGTTTTTCCTATAAACCAGACGTGGCCCTTGTCCTTATTTATCCGGAAGATTTTTGGCGGGCCACACGCGCGTTCAATGACGCAGGCTTTGGGAAACCCTACTTCAAGCTTCGCCCCGACGGCGCGCTTGAACTGCTGCACGTTCCGGTACCCCTTGAAAAAAATTTCGCGGTCCCGCAATTTCCGGTATTTATCGAAAAGTCATTCTTCGACAAAATGCTGGGCTGGAGCCGCTGGTACTGGCTCGGGCAGAAAGCCGTGTTGAGGATGAAAAAGAAAATGGGCATGGAAGATCCGGACACTGAGCCGGAGTGGCTGCTTGGCAGGAGAGTGGTCGAAGAAACAGTCGGGCTGCTTCGAAAAAACGGGGTCAAGCCCGTTCTTGTCATGGTGCCGCCGCAGCGGTGGTTCGCGGGCACCGTTGAACCTGTTCGCGATTCACTTTCCAGGCTGGCCGCGCGCGAGAAAGTCGATTTCCTGGACCTGACACCTGTGTTTCAAAACGCCATGAAAGAAACAGGGAAGGATATCTTTCACTATTATATCCAGGATGACTTGCACTGGACCGCAGCCGGCCATGATCTGGTTGCGCGGGAAATCCTGAAATTTCTCGGCAGGGAGAAAAAATCAACGTGACCAACATGAGCGGCAGCAAAATCTCATGGACCCCGGAGACTGTCATTCATGACATCTTCCTGCTCGCGTCCCTTTATTGCTTTTTTACCGGCTTTATCCCTTTCGCTCCGGAAAAATTTTATCAAATAGCCGCGCAAAAACCCGCTATCCACCGATTGATCCTGATGGTATTCACCCTCAGCGGATTTTTCTGGGCAGCGGCCCGATACTCTCTGGCCCCTAAAGCGGGACTGGGTGAGACACCACTTGTATTTCTTCTGACCCGCCGACTTCCGCCAATCAAACTTTGCGTTTTGGTCATTTTCCTTTTTTCTTCCTGGTTTTGGGCATCACACTCCATTGCCCGGCATCTGACCTTTCAGTCCGGCTTCGACCGCGCCATTTTCACCCAGGCAGTCTGGAATACCACCCAGGGCTCTTTTCTATATTCTTCTATCAAAGGCGGCATCAACCTGCTGGGTGACCATTTTAGCCCGCTGCTTGCCGTTTTCGCGCTTCCTTATAAGATTTGGCCAGACCCTGTATGCCTGCTGAGCCTTCAGGCGCTGCTGGCCGCGAGTAGTTTTTTTCCCCTTTATAGGATGGGCCGTAACAAATTCGGCGACAATGTCTGGGCCCTGACACCGGTCATTGCGCTGGCATGCTACCTGCCTTTGCGCAACGCCGTTGCCTTTGAATTTCATCCGGAAGTCGCCGCGCTCCCGCTTTTTTTCTGGGCCTATTATTTCTGGGACCGTTCCAGGCTTCCTGTCTGCTCTGTTTTTTTATTTCTGGGGCTTCTTTCAAAGGAAAGCGCGTTTACTGTCACTTTCGCCTTTGGTCTGCTGGCCCTGGTCCGGCGCAAATGGTTTTTTGGAATTTTCTGGACTATATTTTCCATCGTTTATTTTTATATTATTATAAATAAGGCCA
>CAZKMJ010000091.1:6514-8941 GCA_964553835.1 uncultured bacterium | reverse complement strand
ATCCGGCGCACAAGCTCGAAGGCAGGCCCCGCAGCGTTAAATTCGCCTTTCGCGGCAAGTTGCTCGATTACCCTTTGACGGCGGCGTCTGTTTTATCTCAAATGGGTCCTCGATCCACATTCGCGGCTGTCCGGGATTTTATTGTTGGGAAATGTTTTCAACCGCGGAAATCCGGAACGGATTTAGAAGACCAAAGCGTAGAAGACTGGGCTCTCAAGCACTTCGGGAGACACTTGTACAAAAGTTTCTTCAAACCCTACACAGAGCAATTTTGGAAAATGTCCTGCAATGAGTTATCCGCATGTTCTATTCCCACTCACACAAGGCTGAATTTCTTAAATACGCTTCGGTCGCTTCTCAAAAGCCCATTACCCGAAAATTCGATTTCGCAGGTGGATCGGGAGCGGCTGCCGACTTATTACCCAAGGACAGGTTATGGGGAAATTTCCGAAAAAATACTCAGCAGGTTTCTTTCAGCTGGGGGGAAGATCTGTTTTTCTTCCAGAGTCACGAGGATTGAAAGCGAGGAGGCCGGAAAAGCCTGCGTTGTTTTTTTGCATGAAGGGTGTGAGATGAAAGTTGAAAGCAAATATGTCATTTCGACCCTTCCGTTGTCTCATTTTGTTTCTATGATCAGGCCGGCGCTTAGCACGGAAATTTTAAGAGCAGGTGAGCAGCTAAGATTCCGCCCTCTACTTACTCTTGCGATGGTGACACAGCGAAAAGATGTTCTCGGAGCTGATTATATTTACATGTTAAACAGGCCCTACAACAGGATTATGGAGGCTGACAAATTCAGCCCGGAAACGAGCCCTGAGGGCCAAAATATTATTTCGGTCGAAATTCCATGTCTTCGCGATTCGGAGCTCTGGTCAGCCAGCAAGGAGGACCTGTTTGAGTTGTGTATCCGGAGCCTTGAAGCGGATGACATCCTTAAAAGAGAGGATGTCAGCCGCACCTTTCTTTTAAAGGCGGCAAACGCTTATCCGATTTACAGGCTGGGCTATCAGCGAAATCTCCAAAAAGTTTTGGATGCAATAAAAAATATAAAAAATTTTCATACTCTTGGCCGCGGAGGGGAGTTTATTTATATGGACGCTGATCAGTGTATGCGCCGCGCTTTGGATCTCTCCGGGAAAATAATTTCAAAATTAAAGAAAAATGAAATCTCAAGAAATCTTCAGCAGGAGATTTCTTCATGACGGTCGCTGTTTCGCAAGAGCAGTCATGGATTGAGTACTGGCGCCAAGATGAATTCTGGGCTGATAACCCGTTATGGATGAAAAACGCTGATTTTTTTATGAAGCTCTATCCTGATGTCTTTAATCTTGGCAGACAGGATACGGTGCTGAATATCGGGTGCGGGGCAGGTTACCTGGATTTTTTACTGGCTTCCAGAGTTAAGGAGCTTTGCGCCATCGATGTGTCTTCTAAGTTTATCGAGCTGACAAAAAAACGGTGCGCATTAATGAAAAATGTTCGAACCGCAATGCTTGGAGAAAACTATACGGATCTTTCCCAATACGGTAATTTTTCTGTTTTTCTTTGCAACAGTGTTGTTCAATATTATCAGAATTATCAGGAACTGGAGTCGCTTATTCTTTCAGCGAGAGCGTGCGCGCTTCCCGGCGCCCGGATGCTGATTACCGACCTTCCTCAACCCGACAATTTAATGGAATGGATGGGAAATGTTTCTGCGTCCGTTGGTAAAGCCTTGCGGTACGGGTATCTGGGGGAAATTTTGCGGACAGGTTTTTCCTGTTTCCTTGCACCAAATGCCTACAGCGATTTCTCCTCCAAAGCCAGAACACTGGTTTTTAACCGTTCCGGCTTAGAGAAACTTGTTCGCGGTTTAGGCCTTCACGCGCAGGTTCTGCCCGAAAGTTTCTCCGTTTCAGCCAAACGTCTTAGCCTTCTGATTGAGTTTGGCAACACATGACTAGTCCTGCAGGAGCCCTATTAAAAAGTGAGACCGAAGCAGGGTCTAAACTTTTCCCCTGGAAGGCGAGAGTCTGGGTTTTATTGATCGTTTTATTTCTGGTAAGCAGAATCATTCTGGTCCTCTGGGGATATGAAAGCATCTACAGTCCGGAAGATAAGGAGCAGGGTTACATCGCAATTGAACTGCTAAGCGGCCAGCGAGCGTCGCTGTTAAATTATCAAGCGGATGTTTATAGCGGCGGCACTTTGATTTTCGGGGTGCTGGCGGTTCCTTTCATTTATTTTTTAGGACCTGCCATGTTCAGCCTTAAAATAATGGCGCTGTTGATCAGTCTGCTGACCTTTGGCGTTATGGCAGCCATGATGGGGCATCTTTTTGGCTCGCGTACCGCGGTTTATGCGGCGCTCATCTGGATTTTTTCGCCTCCGGTACTGACAAATACCGCTCTGCTCGTGCTGGGGTCCCATGAAGTGCTGGCGCCGGTC
>CAZKMJ010000091.1:0-6477 GCA_964553835.1 uncultured bacterium | reverse complement strand
AGCATCACCTAATGTATAGGTAGCACCACTGCTATTTTTTTTCAGTTTTTGTGCGTATCTGTCTGCGAAAGATACAAAAAGCCGGCTTCTTTTTTTAAGTTTTGCGGGAATTTCCGCGGGCCTGGCTTTGACCTTTTCTTATATCGCGTTTATCTCTTTGGCCGCGGCCGGGGGAGTTTATCTTTACCGAAGGCCGCGGCGGTTTTCGATTGCAGAAATGCTTTGTTTCACGCTGTGCTTCACGGCTGGTGCGTTTGAAATCATTGCTTATAATATGACACACCGGTTTTCGGGCTTTAACTTCGCTTTTGAAACGACCCTCATGGGCGTTCCCTACAAAATAAAAAATTTCTGGATATGTCTGAAAGGCTTTGTCCGGTTTTTTTTGCGCATCTTGCCTTATGGCCTGAGTTTTCGACCGCCGCCTGGGGTTTCTTCCGTCGCACTGCTGAACTACCTTTATTTCGGCGTCATAGCCTTCGTTCTTTTGATTGATATAGCCAGATCCTTCAAACCCGGTGTTCAGCCGGGGTTCTTAAAACGCATGCCCGTTTATTTTTTCAGAATCTATCTGGTCCTTTATCCCGCAATTTATGTTTTAAGTTTCCATCAGATCTATATTTCAGGGCCTGATCCCTGGAACTACCGGTATCTGGTCCATTATTACGCTTTTTTAATTCTTTACTTCTCGGCCATTCTTGCGCGCTTGCGCTACCGCCGCTTCTTTCTGGCCGGAATTTTGGCGATGGGGTTTATCAGCCAGGTTTCTGCTGTCTGGGGGAAACCTTTCGGGCAGGTTTTTGATGAGTTGGCATTTGTATCTGGTTTGCGCCGCTATATCTGGAAGCATCCGGACACTCCAAAATTCAAGGACATAAAGGATTTTGAAAATTATATTTCTAGCTTAAAGAATAAAATAACGGTCAGCCAGGGCGAGGCACTGCAGAAAATTGCCAATGATAATGAATTCTGGGCTCTGGCCTCATCCGCGGATTTAGTGCGGGCTGTTTTGGAAATACCAAGTGAAAGATACCGCGGATATTTCTTCCGGCGGTGGGGCATTTGCCTGGAAGTTTATTACAGGGACACGGTCCAACTGGAAAAATTGAAAGCGATCTACCGGAGTCTTCCGCCCGCATATCAGGAAGATTTTGTTTATGGAATTGTCAGAGGCTCCGCGATTGAGAGCGTTCCGGATCTTCTGTTTTTTGTCCGGCAGTTTGAAGTGGAGAGCAGTCCTTCAGCCTATCTTGCGTTCGGAAACAATCTTTTCCGCGCGATCCGTAATGATGATCCTTCCGGGCGGCGCAAAGCAGCTTTGAAAGCAATTTCCAGACTCAAGGACCCTGTCAAATCCTGGATTTACCGGGGGATCGGCTCAGCAATTTACCGTTCTTTTCATTTCAGGTCCATAGTCCATAAAAATCTGGATTATCTGGAGCCGATGATTTCCAGAGAAGAACGGGAAGATTTATACTGGGGCATTGGATACTATCTGGGCGGGCGCCATTTTGACGAGCCTGACCAGGGGCTTCAAAAGATTGAGCTGTTTAATTTGCCTCAGCGCGTTTGGGTTGCGCAGGGGTTCCATTTTTTCGGTTCAAGAAACCGTCATCCGCAGTTCGGCTTAATTTCTAATGGTCCTGTAAGGTGATCTGCTATGAAAAAATGTAGAATTTGCAACGGAGAGTTGGCGGCATTTCTTGAGTTTGGGAAAATGACGCTTGCCAATGCTTTTCTTCGGCCTGACAAATTAAGCGGCGAGTTCTTTTTTGATTTGACGGCCTGTTTTTGTTCAAGTTGCTGTATGGTGCAGCTGCTGGATCAGCCGCCTCGGGAAAAAATGTTTCATTCGGAATATCCTTTTTTTACCGGGTCCTCAAAAAAAATGACGGAGCATTTTAGAGATTTTGCTCAAAGTGTGCGTTCGCGGTATCTGTCTTCCGGGGATCCCCTGGTGGTGGAAATCGGAAGCAATGACGGCACTTTTCTTTCCAATTTTAAATCATGGGGTATTCGGCATATCGGTTTTGAGCCCGCGGAAAATCCGGCTTTAGCCGCTGAAACAAAAGGAATCCGGATCTTCCGTGGTTTTTTTGAGGCAGATACAGCAAGGCGGGTGCTTGCAGAGGCAGGGAAAGCGGATGTCATTATCGCTGCCAATGTTTTGTGCCATATTCCCGATCTTCACAGCGTCCTTGAAAGTGTGAAGATATTGCTAAAACCCGGCGGGGTATTTGTTTTTGAGGAGCCTTATTGGGGTGACGTTTTGTCGAAAGTTGCTTACGATCAAATTTACGATGAGCATGTTTTTCTCTTTTCCGTGCTGTCTATCCGGGCTCTGTTCGAGCGTCATGATATGGAGATTGTATGCCTGGAACCCCAGGCCACGCACGGGGGGTCGATGCGGTTTGTTGCCGCTTTGCGCGGGGACCATCCAGTGGACCCGGGCGTTAACAGGCAAATTGAAATTGAAATGGCCCGGGGTTTAGACCGGACAGATGCTTACCGGGATTTTAGTCTTAAGTGCGAAGCTTCTCGCAAGCGCCTTCGGGATATTTTATTGAGTTTGAAAAAAGATGGAAAGCGCGTCATGGGCTATGGCGCCACGTCAAAAAGTACGACAGTTACAAATTATTGCGGTATCACTCCGGAATTAATTCATTCCATTTGTGATACGACGCCGGTTAAGCAAAACCGCCTGAGCCCTGGAGCGCATATCCCCATTGTTCCTTATGAGGATTTCGAAACGACACTTCCCGATTATGCGGTTCTTTTTGCCTGGAACCATAGCCGTGAAATCTTTGAGAAAGAAAGCGGCTTTACGCGGCGCGGGGGCAAATGGATTATTTTTGTTCCGGAAGTGAAGATTTTAGGACGCGAAGACATTTACGATTCAGTATCTTCGGTGATTTCATGATGAATCAAGAAATGGTTTCATCCGGTCATGAGAAAAAAATTTTAAATCAAGCTTATGAAGGGAAACGTATTTTGGTCACCGGGGCGGGAGGTTTTTTGGGGGGGGCTTTAATAGAAGCTTTTTCGGAAATACGCTGCGATTTAGTCTGCTTGAGCCGTTCCGGTCAATTTCCGGTAAATCAGGGGAAGGCCCGGCGAACCGATAAGCTTGCGATTTACAACTCGCGGGAATTCTGGGAGAAGATTCTTCCCGGGGCGGATTATATCTTTCATTTCGCCGCGCAAACCGGTGTTCCGGAAGCTGAAGCGGATGCGTGCCTGGATTATGAGTCGAATGTTAAGCCGCTCCTGACTTTTTTAGAGGTCTGCCGGGAAATGAAATTCAGTCCGGCGGTTGTTTTTGCCGGCACAGCGACTCAGGTCGGAATCCCGGATACCCTTCCCGTCAGTGAAGATGCACCTTCAAATCCTGTTACTGTTTATGATTTCCACAAACAAATGGCAGAAAATGAACTAAAAAATGCTGTTCTGGAAAAAATTGTCAGAGGGGTTACTCTGCGATTAACAAATGTTTACGGTCCGGGGAAAAATGTTTCGTCGCCGGAGCGAGGTGTTCTGAATCAGATGATAAGACGGGCGCTTGAAGGGGGAGTCATGAGTGTTTACGGCTCCGGCGGTGAGATTCGGGACTATCTGTATATTGATGATGCGATACGCGCTTTTTTGGTCGCTGCTTGCACTTCCGGAGTTTTATGCGGCGGGCAATTTATTATTGGAAGTGGCAAGGGACATTCTATCCTGGAATCTTTTCAGATTATTCGAGACAGCGTCATGAATTTAACCGGGATTGAAGCTTCGATTGAGTTGACCGCGTATCCGGAAAAAAAGTCAAAAATTGATTCGCGGAATTTTATTGCGGACAGCCGTCGCTTTGAAGAATTGACAGGATGGCGGGCCCGCACAAATTTATATCAGGGCATCGAAAGGAGCATCCGGTGGCTAACAAAATCTTGATTCTCGGAGGGGCCGGTTTTTTAGGGGCTCATCTGGTACGTCGTATCGCTTGTGAACCTGGTGCCGAAATCACGGTCCTTGATTCTCTGGATCCCAGGTTCCAATCTTCCATGGATAATCTTGCGGGCTTTAAAGATAGAATTCGCTTTATTCGCGGTGACATACGCGATGAAAAGCTCCTGGCTGAAGTTGTTCCTGAAAATGACATTATTTTTAATCTGGCAGCCCAGTCATCTCACATTTTTTCGCTTCGCGACCCGATTGGATGCGCGGAAATCAATGTGATTGGGAGCTTGAAATTGCTTGAGGCGGTCCGGCTTTTCAACCCAGAAGCCGTAGTTGTTTATACGTCCAGCAGCACTGTTTGCGGAAAAATCACCCAGCCGGTTGCGGATGAAAATCATCCGGAAAAGCCACTGGGCATATATTCTGCCCATAAAGGGGCGGCTGAAAAGTATTACCAGATTTACGCGTCTCTGCACAAGTTGAAGACTGTGGTTCTTCGATTTGCCAATCTCTACGGCTTATTTGGCAAGGTGAGTCCAGATTTCGGATTCATCAATTACTTTATCGGGCTTGCCATTCAGGGCAAACCGATTACGGTTTTTGGAACGGGCCAGCAGCTGCGCAATGTCATGTATGCGGAAGACGCGGCTGAAATCCTTGTAAGGGCCGCAAATTGTGAAAAACTGTACGGGAAACTTTTTATGGCCACTAGCCCGTTCCATCTCACCGTGATTGAAATTGCCGAAACTATTTTAAGAGTTTTTCCTCAGGGGCATATTTTGCGTTCAGAGTGGCCCGTAGAGCGGAAGATGATTGAGGTTGAGGACGCTGTTTTTTCTTCAGACAGGCTGCGTTCCATTACGGGGTGGCGCGCCCACTACAATTTTGAGGAAGGCTTGAAGAAAATAAAATATCTTTTGGAGACTCAAAAGATGGAGCTTGAGATTTTGAAATGAAAATTGTTATTACGGGCGCGTTTGGGTATATCGGCTCCGGGCTGTTTCCGAAAATTTCCGGAATTTTCCAGGGGCACGAGATAGTTCTGATTGACAATCTAAGCGCTTGTAATAGCTCCGAGGCTTCTGTTTTCTCCGATCTGGAAAATTGCAGTTTTATCAATGGCGATATTCGAGATTTAAATCTTGTCGAAATTTTCTGTGGGGCGGAAATTGTTATTCATCTTGCCGCGTTGTCGGGGCCGGCCCGGAGTTTTGAGAATCCCCGTGAAACCGAAGAAATCAATTTTAGGGGTACTGTGAGAGTCGCTGAAGCCTGTATTAAGACAAACAGCGCTTTAATTTTCCCTTCAACCACGAGTGTTTACGGGAAAAAGGGCGGATGGATCATTGAAAACGGCGCCGTCGAAGATATCAATCCCCAGAGTCCTTATGCTGAAAGTAAGCTTAAGGCGTAGTTATACCTGCGAAACGAAGCCCGCGCAAAAGGGCTCATGTTTTCTATTTTTCGTTTCGGAACTGTGTTTGGTATGTCCAATGGCATGCGTTTTGATACTGCCATCAATAAATTTTGCATGCAGGCGGCAACGGGGGAATTTCTAACGGTTTGGACAACCGCCATGGACCAGGTAAGGCCTTATCTGGATTTGAATGATGCTATTGGGGCCATTTCATACGTCGCAGGGCAGAGACTTTTTGATGGTGAAATCTACAATGTTGTAACCCTGAACAGTTCAGTGCGTGATATTTTTTCGATTATTCGCGAGATGCAACCTGGTTTGCGCATGGAACTAATGTCTTCCAGAGCCATGAATGCATTTTCCTATCAGGTTTCAGGCGCCCGTTTGACCGCTAAGGGGTTTGTGTACTCGGGGGATTTACGGAGTCAGATAGCTATCATTATGGAATCTCTTAAATCAGGAAAGAAATATGTCACAGATCAAGTCTAAAAAACCACCGGCCAGAAGCGGATTATCAGCCGTTTTGGAAGGGCAATACCCTTTAACATTAATAAATAGGGTTATCATTTTTGCATTGATTTTTCTAACAGCAGCGGCGTTTTGGAGAGTTCTGTACTGCGGGTTTATTTATTTTGATACGGAACAGTATGTTACGTCCAACTTCATGATCCAGCGTGGGTTGTCGTGGCAGACGATAAAATGGGCTTTCACGTCCATGGAGACAAGTGATTGGCAGCCTCTGATCTGGATATCATTTATTCTGGACAATTATGTCGCGGGACTCAATGCGACGGTTTTCCATTTTATGAATTTATTATGGCATGTTTTAAATGGGGTCCTAGTTTTTTATATATTCCAAAAAATGTCGCGGGATATATGGCGTTCAGCTCTGCTGGCTCTCTTCTTTGCCGTTCATCCTCTCCGGGTTGAGTCTGTTGCGTGGATTGCCGAGCGCAAGGATGTTTTGAGTGGATTTTTTTGGTGGTTGACAATTTGGGCGTACGTATCCTGGACACAAAATAAACAAAAATCCGGCTACGCAGCATCGGTTTTGTTTTATTTTCTGGCTGTGCTTTCAAAACCTGTTGTTGTAACCCTCCCGGTTATTCTTCTCATTCTTG
>CAZKMJ010000090.1:0-8994 GCA_964553835.1 uncultured bacterium | reverse complement strand
AGCAAGCACCGTATAAGCACCTTTGACACCTGAAATATTCATATGATCGAGGGTGTCATGCTGAGCCTGGGTAAACCCGTTCACTACGTTTTGAGCGGTGTAAGCGTAACCCACGGATGTCAATTTGGTACGCGGGGTCATTTCAGAATCCGTGCCCACGGTAATGCCAAGCCAATAATCCGCGTCAAAATTCAGGCTCAGGGCCGTAACACTGCCAAGCTGGATGCTGAATTTTCCTGAGGACACGGAAACGCTGGATTGAGTTTCCGTCCATAAGGCGGTACCGCCCGTAGAGGCACTGTAAATTTTAAAAACCATGGAATAGGTTCCGGTCAAATAGTTTCCGGAACTGTCCTTTAAAATGCCCTGGTAGCTCATCTGGCTGGGCACCGCGGCTTGTACTGAAGCCGGTGTAAAATTTAAAAAGACCATGAGAACAGCAATTAAAATCGAAATTGACTTGAGTTTTTGTGAAATCAGTTTCATGTTTCCTCCGATGAATTTTTAACGATACCCGCAAATTAATCCCAACCACTGCAACTTCCAAGCTAAAAACTGCAGGAATTTCAAATTTGAGTGGAAACCGCACTTAAATCGTAAAAAATGGGTGAAAACCGCTCACACCGGACTGATGATTCGCCGGATTTCCTCTTCGCTGGTAAAGCCCTGCCGTACTTTATCCATTCCGTCCTCGTAAAGACTTTGCATGCCATTTTTGACCGCGGCTTTCCGGATCTGGGAACCGGTTTTTCTTTCCAGAATCAGGTCGCGCACGTCCTCCGTCACATTCAGCATCTCTGAAATCGCAAGCCGCCCATAAAAACCTGTCTGGCCATGCCGTCTCACAAGCCTTTGAGCAATGACACCTTCAAGCGCTGAAGCCACGAGATATGGTTCAACCCCCATTTCAACCAGACGGGTCACAGCTGAAGACGCGTCATTGGTATGAAGAGTGGAAAACACCAGGTGGCCGGTCAAAGCAGAGCGGATAGCAATTTCAGCAGTTTCACCGTCCCGTATTTCCCCTACCATAATGCAATCAGGATCGTGGCGAAGAATAGAGCGCAAAGCGCGGGCAAAATTAAAACCCGTTTTCTCATTGACCTGCATCTGGATAATCCCGGGCAACCGGTATTCCACAGGATCTTCAATCGTGATAATTTTGCGTTCGGTTTTATTCAATTCCTTAAGGCATGAATAAAGCGTGGTAGTTTTACCGCTTCCAGTCGGCCCCGTGATCAGCACAACGCCATGCGGCTTGCTTAAAAAATGCTGGATCTGCCTGATTCCTGCTTGTCCAAAACCCAACGCGGAAAGATCGAGAAGTTCAAGCGGTTTGAGAATGCGAATGACGATGGCTTCACCGAATGAAGACGGCAATACAGAAACGCGAAGATCAAGTTCCTGGGTCTTTTGCCGGATCTTGATGCGGCCGTCCTGAGGCAGGCGGCGTTCTCCGATGTCCAGTTTTGCCATGATCTTGATCCGGGAAATCAATTCAGGCGCGAGCCGCCGGATTTCACCCGAAACCCGTGCTTCCTGTAAAAGTCCATCCACACGGTAACGCACTCGCAGCGCGCGTTCAAAAGGCTCAATGTGGATATCCGAAGCCCGGCATTTCAACGCATCCAGAAAAAGTTCATTGACCAGTTTCATGATGGTCGCGTCTTCTTTTTTGTTCTGGTCAATCACTTCAAAATCAATGACTTCTTCCCTCCCGTGCTTTTCTTGCGCAAGCGTTTCTATGACACCGGCGCCAAGACCGTAGAATCTGGCGATCAACTCTTCAATTTCCGCTTTGCCATAAGGGACAAAGGAAAGGCTGCGGTCCAAGGTAATTCGGAGTTCCTGACGCCACTCATGGGGCAGGTCCGGCGGCGCCGCCAGCTGCAGCAAAGAGCCCTCCAGCTTCAGCGGGAAGACACAAAAATGCGTGGCAATGCGCGCGGGCACCGCGGCCAAAACCTCGCTTGAAATCTCCAACGGCTTTACAATCATGACGCCAGCTCTCCAAGCATGAATTCATAGGAAAAGCTTTTCGCGTTTTCATCCCTGCGCATCGAAAATGAACGGATTTTCACGGCTGGGTGCTTTTCCGTTAACTCATAAATAAAATCAGCCAGTTTGATGACATCGCCTTGAAATGAAACAAATACCGAGTTGTCTCCCGCGGGTTCAAGCTTGTCCATGGCAAGTCTGCTGCCTTGCGCGTACGCCAGAAGGGCTTTAAGAAAAGTGTTCAAATCTTCACGGGATGATTTGAGAGATTGCCATTCAGATTGGACATTTACCTTCCTGCGGAGCAGGCTTTGATAATCCCGGAAAATACGCTCCTGGCGGCGAATCCCTTCTTCCCCTGCCCGGATCGCGGGTAAATATACAGTCCAAATGATCAACATGCTCAAAAGACAAACTCCGGCAATCCCCATTACTGTCCGTGTTTTTTTATTCATGAAGGCTCTTTCCACCCCGCGGTGATTTCAAATTCAAAAAAATCCTGGTTCAGGCGTTTTCTCGACCTTGTATGCTCCAGTCGCGCGTCTTTTAAAAAGGGTGTTCTTTCGATCATTTCCACGGTCTGGTTTAAAACCAGGTTCGAAGAGCTTTCGCCTCTTATCACAACGGTTCCTTCATCGCTCTGAAATTCCCTGAATGAGATGGATGGCGAACTGTTTTGAGCAAGTTCTTTCAGCAAATCCAGCGGTCTTTGTTTTGAACTCCGGGCTTCCTCAATCTTCTGGAGCGTTCGCGCCATTTCCTTGATTTTCAGGGCTTCGGGGGCCAGCTTGTGATTTTGCCGGGCGAGCTTTGATTCCTTCGCGTTTAAAAAAGCAAGATGGGCCGTAAGGACAAGGCCAAAGGAAGCGGTAAACAGCAAAAAAGCAGCTGAAGAATTTCTGAGCAGCGTCTTTTGTTTCTTGACCCATTTGCTCACTTTCTGCGCTGCAGGCAGCAGGCTGGCCAACGGCCCCTGTCCGTGCCTGGCCGCGCCAAGAAGGACAGGCGAAAAAGTGCCTGGCAGGAAGTTTTCAGTCGGGGCCTGGAAATAACCGCCGATCTCCCGCCCTTGAATGTCATTCACCCCACAAAGAATTGTTTTAACGGGCTTGATGTTCCGGGGCAGAAGGGAAAGGGAAATATCTTCAAAAATACTCTGAAAATCATCATATTCTGGAGCATAAGCACCCGAAAAAAGCATTTCCTTTTCATGGACCACAATGAAAAGCTGCCTGTCCTGGCATTTATCAATGACAAGCAGCGGCCCGCTATTTGCCGATTCCTGAAAAAGCCATAAAAGGCACTGGTCTTCAGACACTACTTCATCTGCCATGAGACCAAGTCTTTCAAGAAAGACCGTTATCTCTTTGACTTTCTTTTCGGGAATGGCATAAAGAAGCCCGCGTTCTTTAGCGCCGGCACCGGGTGCCGCAAGGCGGCCATAAGCCATTTCCTTATACGCCGGCAAAATCACGGCAAGAGAGTTTTCAAGGTTCTCTTTCGCGTTGCCATGGCTGGAAAACGCGAGCTCTTTTAAAATGACTTGCTGCCGGCCGAGGACCACGAGCGCTTCACAAGCTGCCTGTTTTCCCAAAAAAGCCCGGATACGCTCCTTCAGTATTTCTTCCGGGGACTCCCGGAGAAAAAAAACCTGGGATTTCAAAATTCCAGATTTATCACACAATGCCAGGCTAAAACTCCCATCCTGCCATTGGACAATGAGCTTTTTTTTCATATCAGCCTTCATGCCACCAAAGAATTTCAGGCCTTGGCTTGCCAATCCGGGTGGCGATAACCGCCTCAGCCCGTTTCCCTGAACTTGCTTTCATTTTTATGCGGAATGTGGATGAGTCCAGCGTCACAGCTGCCAGAAACAGCTGTTCAAGCGCGATCATCTGCGGCGTGCCCGGCAATTTCAGAAGCCTGGAAAAATTTTCCGGGCTGAGATCCAGGCTGGAAAACTTGCAGCCTTTCCTGCACGCTTCCTCAAGCCTCGTTTTTAAAATCTGTTTCGAACCATGATCACCGGGAAGTGATTCAAGAAGAGCGTTGCGGACAAGCGGGCTGGCAGTATTGATATTGACCATGGGTAAATCAGGATAAACAGTAAGAAAAGGCCGTAAAATCTCATAGTCCCCGGCTTTGAAGCCTTCCATCAACAGGAGTTCTTCAAGCGACGCGATCCTTTTCTCGTAACGCAGTTTCAGGATTTCTTTAACATAGTCCTTGCGTGAACCCTTGAGCGGGCCAACATTTTCTTCAAAAGCCTTAAAAAAAACTCCCATAAAAACCGCCGTGGCCTGATTGAGGTTTAATCTGGATTCTTCATCTTCAACATAGATACTGAAATGGTTTGCAAGCCGCTCATCCGAAACCAGGTCTCCAAACCAGGCGCTCGCGGAGGAATCCTGATGAGGCTCTGGGTCATTCTGAACTGCTAAAGCAGCCTGGTTAACGCCGGAAATAAATTCAAGCTTGGCCTGAAAATCCTGGCGTTCCCGCTTCATAAGCATCAGCTGCTGAGAAGCTCCGAATATCAAGCCGGGACTCATAATTGAAAAGAGGCACATGGCCCACAATCCAGCAATAAACAGAGAGCCGCGTTCATTCATGGGTAATCCTTCCCCATTTTCCCTGCGGAATCTCAATCAATTTCTGAAATTTTTGCCCGCCATTTTTCAGCTCAATGTCCAGGATAACGGCTTTTGGTATGCCGAAATATGGCGAATCGGACCATACGGGTCTGAATACGGAATTTTCATGTTCATCCAGATAAGCAAATGAAAAATGAAGGCTTTTGATTTGTTTCAATACCGGTCTCGAATCATTCCCGGAGTTCCCCGTATTTATGCTTTGTTCACTTCGCACCAAATCATTGCCTTTCAAAAAATAGCGGACTTGCCATATTTCAGGATCCTGCGTTTCCTGTTTCACTTCAGAGATCAGGACGGGCAGCTCTATTTCGTTTTCTTTACCCTTAAATGGAAAGCGCCTCAAATCGGCGGCATTCCTTAAATCATTTTCTACCCTGACGCAAACGACCCTGAAGGGATCGTAAGCGGCATTCATTTCGTGGATTTTCTTTTCAACTTTGATTGCCTGAATAATCCCTGAGCAAAGCTCCGATCCGGCAAGCGATAAAATGACGCTCGCCACCAGCACCTCCAGCAGTACATACCCTTTAGGATTCATGGATGGCAGCCTCCGGCGCCAGAAAGCTGAAATCAAGAAACTCTTTTCCGTTTTTCCAGGCAGCCTTGCTTTTAATCAAGGCAAATGAACTCGCGCTGTCCGCCTTGATAGCACAGCTGATTCCCGGCCCCAGATTTTCCTGCCCTCCAAAACTTGCAAGGTCTGGCCTTAAACCGTTTCCGATTTCAAAAACAATCTTCTCGATTTTCATGATGGCCTCACTTTGGCCGTGGCTGCGTGAAGAAATCTTCAGCGCCTGGGTGACGAGGCCCATGAAAGAAACAAAAACAACAGAGAGGACTAAAATCAGGACCAGAGCTTCCATGAGTAGAAACCCGTTTTGCTGCTTCATTTGATGATCCCGCTGATATCAAAAACAGGAAGAATGGCGCCAATCACCACAAATCCAACGATCAACCCTATTCCCAGGATCAGGGCAGGCTCGAGAAGCCTGACCATAAATTCCATGCGCGATTCAAGACGCGTTTGTGAATCTCCGGCTATTTGCGCGAATGAAGGCCCCAGCCTTCCGGATTCCTCAGCGCATTCCACGACCATCTTTGAAAAAAGGGGCATCCAGCTTGTTTTATCAAGGGATTTGGAAAGACGGCTTCCGTGCGCAAGCTCTTCCCTGACCAGAAGAATTTGTTTTTTGAGAGAAGGATTATCAAAGGTCCCGCTAATGGTCTGAAGGGCTTCGAGAATCGGGACACCGCTCTCGATTAAAATGGAGAAAAGCCGCGAAAACTGGATCAGGACCTTTTCTTTTGCTAAGGTACCTGTTACAGGTAATCTCTGAATAACTTCATGTAAAATTTCCGGCATTTTTAAGTTAAAAATGAAAAGTCCGAACAAGCCAACTAAGAAAATCACGGTCAATGGCAGAGCCAGGTGATTCAGACTCAAAATAAATTTGGTTATTCGCGGAAGTTCAGAGCCAAAGTCACTATAAATTCCCGCAAGCCTGGGAATTACAAACTGAAGCAATACAATCAACGTTGCAAATCCGGTCAATAAAATAAATGCCGGATAAACAAGGGCCTGCCCGATTTTCCTCCTTAAGGCCGCCTCTTTTTCCAGATAATGAGCCAGCTCCGCCAGAACAGGGGCTGTTTTTCCGGAAATCTCGCCGGCATAGACAACTTGCGAAAAGAAGGCAGGTGCCATGCCGGTTCCTTCAAGAGCCTTTGAAAGCTGGGAGCCCTGCATGATTTCATTTTTTGATTTCTCGATAAAAGACCCCAGCCTGGATTTACCGGCTGAAGATTTTTGAAGCCCTTCCAGTGCACGCAGCATGGGAATTCCTGCTTCCAAAAGTTCCGATAGATTGGTAGCAAAAAAACACAGTTCCTGTGCTTTAAGGTTCTTCCTGCGGCCTGGTTGTAATTCACTTTTTTCTGTGTCCGGGCGCTCAAGCAGAAGGAGCAGTTCAGGATTTTCCATTTTTACTCTCCCAGAAAGGCCGCCTCTTGCTTCCCAGAATTCCATAGGCAAAGTCGGTTGGATAATCCCCCACCTCTTCATACGGTTTCAGTTTTCCATCCACCTCAAAAAATCTTTTGGTTTCCGGGCTGTTTTCAGAAGGCTTGGCTATAACCGGCGTAAGAAAAACAACGAGTTCGGTTTTCGTAATATCTTCTGTATTAGATTCAAAAGCCCTACCAATCCAGGGAATGGAACGCAGGATCGGAACCCGGGTCGAACTTTTTTCACGGTGGTCCTGGATCAATCCTCCGATGACTAGCGTTCTTCCGCTTTTAATCTGAACGGTCGTTTCCAGTTCTTGAGTGGTAACAATCGGAATGCTTGTTCTGGTAAAAGTCGTGTTGGAGCCCGGCGCAACGCCCTCAAGCTGCAGGGAGCTGTTTGAGCTTGAAACTTCGGGTTTGATTTTCATTTCCACGAAATCGTCCTGGGAAATTCGCGGTGTAACTTTTAGCGTCACTCCTACGTCGATAAACTGAACATTGTCTGCTGTATTTGTCGAATTTGTTGTTTGCACAATGGTCTGTGAAACAAAGGGCTGACGGGTGGCAACAGCCAATTTGGCTTCCTGGTTGTTCATGACAGTTAGTCGGGGGCTGGAGAGAAGGTTTGTCTTGCCAATCTGTTCCAGAAGGCTCAAAACAGTCTGAAGATCGTCTCCACCGGATCCAAGAGCTAGGGTGGCAAGCGAAGCAACGCCGGTAGGCGGTGAAACCGTCAGAGGCGCAAGCGCGGAAATCGTTTCAAAACTACCCACTTTTTCAATAATAAGCTGCCAATTGATGCCTTTGCGGTATGCGTCCGAAAGCTGGACTTCCAAAATCTTGGCCTCGATGAGCACCTGAGGGGTTTTAACATCAAAAGCCTTAACTAGCGCCCGGACCCTTTTAATACGGCTGGCGATATCAAACACGATGACATTGTTTGAATATTTGTCGATTTCGAGCTTGCCGGAAGTCCCTTCCATGAAAGATTTGAGCTTCGGCTCAAGATCTTCAGCTCTTGTAAAATTTAAATGATAAACTGCATGTTCCTGCTCCTGGTCGGACTCCCGGATAAGCTTCTCCATTTCTTCAATAACTTTGGGGAGTTCAGTAATGACGAGCGTGTTTGTACGGGGCTCGGTGATAATTTTACCGAAAGGACTTTTAAGCTCGGCAATTTTTGAAGCAAGCAGTTCCACAGAAGCATGATTAATGTTGTAAGACCTGGTGATCCGGGTATCTTCATAAGGCCTTCCGTATTTTTTTAAAAATTCGTCCTCGGTCATGACCTTTACAATTCCATCCTCTTCAATACTTGCAAGACCCTGAGACTGAAGAATGGTTTTGAGAGCTTCCCTTACCGGCACTTCCTTGAGATAAATCGAGACCTGGCCTTGAACACTTTTACCCGCGACGATATTCAGGTCCGATTTCTTGGATAAAATCTTAAAAACATCAAAAATGCTGACCCCCTGCAGCTCCAGGGTCACCTTCCCGTCGTTCTTTTCCATATCCGCCGTGGAAGGAACGGCGGGTACTTCAGCCGCCTGCGCCTGCTCCTCAGCAAAACCTTGCAATGGAAAATGACTGACGGCCAAAGTTAAAATCAAAAGTATTCTTAACGTTTTCATGAGTACTCCTATTGGATCTCCAGCCTGACTTCTTCTCCCAGATAGGCAACTATCAGCACGCCTTCCTGAATCTGCTTAACCGTAAGCTCTCCAAGTTGCTGCCCGGTTTTGACAAAAACCGTCTTTTGCGTCCGCGCGTCTTCAACGATTGCTTCAGGTTCTCCCGCTAAAATCACTCCCTTTAGCCGGAAGTCTTTCACAAGATCCAAAATAGAGCTGCGGAGTAAGGGAGAAGTGACTTCGGCGGGGACGTTCCCAAATAATGTACTTTGCATAAAAGCATTTTTATAAGAATCAATAGAGAAAACCGATGAGCCTTTTTCTTTCGTCTCAACCACTTCCCGCGGGGATACGGTGTAATTCCGCATGCGAATCTTCCAGGCATCCATCGGAATCAAGAAAAGCAGGGCGACAGAAAAAAACAAAAGCGACCGGGCCATCAAGGAATAGTCAAAAATTTCTTCCAGCCGTCGCAGCATGTTCATGCGGACTCACCCATCAAATTGAGAACTGTTTTTCTCGAAAACCGCCAAATACGACCCACTTTAACGCCCTGTAAAATGCCCTGCTTAGCAAACCGTATGATGGTCATTTCAGAAAATCTTAAGTACCGGCCCGCTTCTTTAGCGGTAAGGATAAGAGGTAGTTCTTTTTCCTTTGTTTTGCTCATTGGTGTGGGAACTTGGAAATTTTTTACCGGTGCA
>CAZKMJ010000089.1:0-9121 GCA_964553835.1 uncultured bacterium | reverse complement strand
GGTGCTGACAGCATCCGGCTGCATCTGGAAAATATCCGCTCTTACCGAAAAACCGCGTCAAAAAAGCAGGAAACCAGCAAAGACATTGCAGCACTTACAGGTGAGATTGAAAAACTGGCCGGGCTCTATTTTTCAAAAGAACTGAAAGAGTGGATGAAGATCAAAGTCCGCTTCGAAGAACGAAAACTTGATCTGCTGGAATATACCCGCCGCACCATGTCTCTCTGGAAAAAAATCGACAAGAACAATTATCCCAGCCTGCAGATGCTTTTAATCGCGGGCAATGCGAAAGATAAGCGCGTCCTGCGGAAAATAAAATCCTTGAAAGCGGAAGTGGTTTTTCAGGAACTCGACCGGCTTGAAAATGACTTCTCCGGCCAGTTCCTGAAAAATGAACGTGACCATAAGGTTTTCCAGTATTACAAATACCTGCACCTGGTGTGCCGGCTCAATGACCTGGAAGTCACGCTTCCCGAATTCGAAACGGTGCAAGACCAGCTCAATGAGCTCAGGACCCAGGGCATGGCCGAATTCATCGTGGCTCAAACCAGAAAATCCATCATTCTCTCCAAGCGCTGGGAGGCAAACCTGCAGGAAGCCATCAACTTTTATGAAATTTCCAGACAGCGTGACCTGGCCATTGAAAAACGGCTGAAAGAATTCGCGGACAATCCGGACGAAAAAACAACCGTGCTTGTTTTCGGCGGTTTCCACAAAGACCGTATTCGTGAAATTTTGAACAAACAGGAACTTTCTTATTCCATTGTTATGCCCGCCATCACGGAAATTAACGAGAAACACCGGAAATATTACAAGCGGCTGATGTCCGGAAAAAATCATGATTTCGAGACACCCTTCAATCTTGGCCGCGCTTCCAGGGCCGCCAGTGTCCTGTATCAGGGCTTTGGTAAACGCCGTGACCGTGCGCGCGCCGAACTTCGCGCCATCGCCGACACCATTTCAAAAACCGGCCTCGATACCGACATCTCCCTTCTCGACCGCCAGATCACAACCGATCTCGCCGCGGCAGCCACTCCCCGCTCCGAAGCGCGGGCGAAAGCGGCGGAAATAGCAAGACCCTATGTCAAAGCCTCCTTGCCGGACAATGTTTATGTCGTGAGTCCGGATCTTTATTCCCTGCTTGAAGCAGGCCTGCCAACCATCGGCACGGCCATTCCCTCTCCGGAAAACTGGCGGTATAAACAAGCCTCGTCCGGTGTGGATTTTTCTCTGATACGCCTCAATCTGAATTTTGCCGCACGGCTGGATGAATGGTTCCCTGGCGCCGCAGAAATGGCCTTTTTGTTCCGGTCGGGAAATGCAGCGTTCCTGAAAGCCCCGACAGCCCTTGATACGGAGCATGTCGTGGAATTTTTGAGCGCGCTCTGGGAAGAACGGCTGCACCTGGCTTTCCAGCGCTTTACCCGCAAGCAGTGGCAGCAAATCGACGGCATTATTTTCAAATCACGCCAGCCCGACTTGATGCGCCTGCGTAAAGCGCGCATGGAACTTTACTCCGACATGAAACGCGAGGACGTCACCAACGAAATCCTGCCGGGCCTTCTGATGATGGACAAAGCCGAAGCAATCATCAATAAGGTCTTTCCTAAGGATCTAGCGAAAATACTGACCGACATCCGCCGGGAAACGGAGCCGAACGATGCAACGGTAACCACCATTATGGCGGCGGTAAAACGTGTCAACACCCTGGCCTCTGACAGTTACAGAACGCGGCTGCACCAGTGGATAAAAGGCGAAAATCTTCCAGCCAAACCTCCGGCCGCGCTGACAGACGAACTTGCTGAAATCCGAAAACTGCAAAATCGCTCCGAAACACGTGTTGTCATTCCGGAACATATCCACGCGGAAATGGAAAAAGAGTTCGGCGATAAATACAGCCGTCAGCCTCTTGAGCTTGAATTATCCACCGGGACTTTAAGGCGCGGAAGAACTCCTGTTGCCAACATCATGGCAAGGACCCCCAATATTTTCATTGTGATTCCTGATACAAACGCGGACAGGCGGAAAATTATCAAAATCGACCCGGCGCCGTTCGCGGTCAAAGAGGATGAAAAACCTCTGGCTGAACAACCCACCTTCGATGAAATCATGACAGAAATCCGAAAAGACCGCAGCCGGGACAGCGAAATTCTCCCTCCTTTGCAGGCTTCCCTGAAACACAGTCCCGTCCTGCGGGAAGCTTTCAATGTCCGGGACATGGAGCATCCTAATGTTCATCTAGTCGCGGCGGGTTTCCTGGCCGACGGCAGGTTCTGGGCTGAAATGGATGTTATAAAAGCAGACGCATCGCTGGGTGAATATGGTTTTCCGGACGGCGGCATTCTTTTCGGCGCGTTTTTACAAGTCGCGCGCTCCCTGGCTTTTATGCATTCCAAAAAAATTGTCCACAGCGACATAAAACCACGCAACATCGTAATTAATACCTTGTCGCATAACGCGGAACTTATCGACTTTGCCACCGGCGTGACTCCCGGCTCATGGCGCCGCGGCGGGACTTTTGGCTATATCCCGCTTGAAGAAATAAGAAACCGCCTGCATGTCGACGAATCCAGCGATATTTACGCGCTCATCATCACCCTTGCGGTCAAAATTCACAATTTCATTCAATCAGACCCGCCTGCTGAACAGGCGGAATTTTTGAAAGCGGCCATGGACCGCTATCTTTTAATGCTTTTCCGCAACACTCCGGACCCGAAGCTGCTGCAGTTTCAAGGCAGCATTGACGCAGCCGCTGGTTTTCTGACAGCCAGGCCACATACCGAATTTCCAAACATCGACACGATCATCAAGCAAATGGAGGCGGATAAAACGGAATGGGATAAACGTTTTCCCCGCTCCGAGCTGCGTTCCGTGCGCACAACGGACGATGATTTGCGCGAACGGCTGGCAAAAGAAGTGCCGGAGGTTTTCAATGTAGTCAAAGGCGCTTACGGCGTAGGCGGGGGCACGAAAACCAAGGACAACAAGACCATCGTTACGGCCGCAGATTATCTCAGCCAGATGATCGTGAAAGCTATTTTGTGGGAACTTTTTGAAGGCGAAGCGGTGCTGGGAGAAGAAAGCCCGGCCAATGAAGATATGGAAGCCATGCTGGCTGACGGCTCACCCATCGCTGAATATTTAAAACGGGAAAAAAGAGAAACCCTGCTGGAACGCTATCGTGCCACACTGAGTAAATATAAGGAATTTCACACAAATCAGGACGCGGACCTCAGCAGTGAAACGGGCCCGAAAGTCATCTGGATCCTGGACCCGCTGGATGGCACCCGTTCTTTCGCGGAAGGCAAAAATACTTACGGGATTGTCCTTGGCCAGCTGGAATGGAATGACGCCAAAAAGATTTATGTCCCGAAAAGAAATTTTGGTTACGCGCCTGAATATACCGTGAAATATCCTCAGGGCGGTCCGGATGCAATGATTAAAGGCCCGCTCATGGAACTTGCTTTTGACGATGCCGGCGCACCTTTGGTCCGGCTTTATGAAACTCCCAGGCCTGGTGAAGTGAAACTGGTCACCCCAAAACTCGAACGCCACACGGAAGCTCTGAACACTTTTCTTTTCCGTGAAAGTGCAAGTCAGGGCCCGGACGCCTACAAGCCTATGGGCCAGGCACTGGCGCTGGAAACCGGAGATAATTACCGGGAATACTGGGTGCGTGACGTCAGCCAGCGCATTGAAGGCGTGATCGGCAATCTTTCTTTCTTCACCTCCCCCGACCAGCTGTGGGACCACGCTGGCCTGCTCGGTCTGTTGAATGCCGCGGGCGGAAAAATTTACCGCACGCGCGGCCCCAAACAGGGCGAAGCGGTGGAAGGCTATACACTCGATGACATCCGGGATGCTACTGCCAACGGGCGCTTCCCCATGCTGGGCGCTTTCGGTGAAAAAAACCAGAAGATGGCGGAAAAACTCCTGCCCGAAGTGAAACGATGGGCTTTTACACCGTGGGAAACAGAAAAAGACTGGAAATATACGGCCACAGTTTCACGCACCGGCGTTGTCCGTTTCTGGGACACAAAAACCGGCAAGAAAGCCGCTCCCGATTATCAGCTCCCCTACCCTGAAGAAGACATTTATGAAATGACTTTTTCAAATGACGGCCGGAAACTGATTATTGCCAGAAAAGACCGGACCATTCTGCTTCTGAATCCCGCGACAGGAAAACAGACAGGCTCAGCCATTGCCGCTCCCGGCGGCCTGGATGATGCCATCGCCAATTTCAAAGCCGGCCGCTCCGAGCTGCGGACCGCAACCTGGGTCCAAGCAAACCAGAAAGTTTTAACTGGGCTTTTGACTGAAAGGGATTTTCAAAAACGAGCGGAGGCCGGCAAAGCCCTGGGTCTGGACCCCCGCCCCATTGATTTCGGCTATATCGATCCCGCTTACGCTGGTCATATGATGGCAGTGCATGAAATCGTCAACCCTGAGAACGCGGACCGCAAAGCCCTTTATGGCGGAGGCGGTGCAGGACTTGTCTATCTGGCGCTTAGCACGAACGCCAATGAAGTCATGATAGTTGAGCAAAACAAGATTAATCCGGTAAAGCTGGAAAGCGCCTTGAAAGAATGGGACGGCATAAGGCTGGACACGGATAACTCCAAAACTTTTGACATTGACCGCATGCGCAGGATCTCAGGCTACGGAAGCGCGGCGGGCATGCTGATGAACGGCCTCGAAAAAGAAATTATAATGGCTTTAAAAGCCATGGGCGTTGAAAAATCAAAACAAGACGGGACACCGAACATACAGTTTTCACAAGACCCGGACGGAAGCGTTTCAATCCATTTTGAATGGGCTTATCACGGTGGACCGGCAAAACCCTACACGTTCACCTATAACTCCTCAGACCTGCTCAGGCCCGGCAAATATTCGCCACGCCTCAAAAGTTTCATAGAAACCGGCATTGATATTTTTTATTTAAAAGCGGGTCTGGATTTACCAGAGCACTTTGGCGAGTTTCTGCCATATGTCGCGGAGCATATCTATCCGGAGGGGTATTTGATCACTGATGACACTTCCACCAATTTGGCGTCTTTCGCATCGAATGACCACAATCCTGATGATCTTCTGGCGTCAAAAACGCTCCCATTCTCCAAGAGAGGCGAAATCGTGAGGCCCAAGTTAGAAGCTTTTTCCGGACAAATCCTCACCTTGCGGACCACCACATTATATAACCCGCAAAGCCCGGCTCCCATCCTGAACTACGGGTGGAATGTAACCATCCGTAAAAAATTCACCCGCTCTGAAGCGCGCGAAATTGATCCACTGATCGGTAAGCAGCTGAAAAAAGATTTCGCCATCCTGGATTCTGATTTTTATCAGATCACCTCTATTTTTTACATCCTCATGCGGGAAATGGGGACCATGGCCATGGTCTATAGCATCGCGATGGGTCAAACTATTCCCGGCAAGACCCGGGAGGCCGAATGGGCAAAAAATCTTTTCGCTTACCGCGACGATATTCCCGCTGCTGCTCAGGAAGGTGAAAGCAAACACCCCATTGATCCGGTCAATCTTGAAACGCTGGCGTTATTTGTTCAAAACAGCGGGCCGTGGCTTGCCGGACTGCTCGAAGGCCCGCTGAAAGACATTTGGGAAAGAAAGTCGGCGGAATGGGCGGCCGCGCCTGGAGGTGTCCGCGGTCTGGTTGAAGGTTATATGAAATACTCAGGGATGATGATCCCCGAGTTCGCTCTGGAATTTACGGACAGGCTCGCTCCCACGATTGAGCATGAACTCATGCATGATGAGCTGGAGAAAAAAAACCGGCTGATGGCGCTGGCTTATCAGGAGCTCCTGAAAGACCCCGCGAGAAGGGAGCAGTTGGTCCGGATTTTTGAAAAAACCCTCTATCACGACATGGTAAAAGACGATGTCAACGAGCTTCAATATGAAACCGAACCGCCGGAAGAAACGGATTTTAAAGTTTTTGGCGAAGAATTCTGGACGCAGTCTATTTTGGACTCACTGAATGAAGCAGAGCATTTGGAATTCCTGAAATTAATCGAAGATTTTGCCGCGGAAAATGCAGTTTTCAGAGCGGGCCTTGAAGAAAGAGACCGTATCCGCCGCGACATACTCAAACCGAAAGTCGATGAGTACAAACTCCTGATCGCGGCCAGTTATCCGGATAGCCCCGCCGGCATCGCCTATGCCGCCTCTCCCCGCTCCGAAGTGCGGTTCACTCAGGATCCACGGCCGACAAGCGCCGGCCTGCTTCATCCCGCCCATGTGCGGCTCATGACGCGGTTCAGAAAAGCCTTCAATCCTGATAATAAAAAGAAAAGTGTCATTTACGGCGGCGCGGCGGGAGATATTTCCGGCCTGCTGCTTTCCATGAATTCAACGCAAAACTACTTCGTGGACAGAAGCTATGATTTTACATTTGAAGAGTTGAAAGCATTTTTTGAAAGTTTAAAGCGCGACCGCACCCTTTACCGTAAAGACGTCCCCGAAGACTACCTCTCGAATAAATTCATGAGAGCAAGAAGCAATCATGTGAGGGCCGAACTCCATAAAAAAGAAAAATTATTCGCGGTGCTGGCACTTGAGCTGGAATCGATAGGAGTTGATTTTAATTCCATCACGGTAGACCTTGAGCAAGACCACTTGACCCGCCTGCGTTTCAAATGGAACGCCTGGGAATCGGAAGAAAAGGAATACGCCATTACTTTTGTTGCCGCGGACATTACAAGGCCGCAGGACAATCTGTTTCTTTGGAGAATTATAAAGCGGGGCGTGGACGGCTATTTCCAGCGCGCGGGCTATCTCATCCCCAATGCCTATCTTGAAACAAACAACTTCATTGAAGTGCTAGCGCCCTATGTGCGGGAAGCTTTTTTAACTGATGACTACGGCCATTCCGGAAGACCGGGCCAGGGATTTATCAACCGCACAGAAAATTTTCCACTGAAAGACGGCGTTCAGGCGGTTGAAATCTCAACCTTCGATGACATCAAGGAAATCCTGGGGCTTTATTATTTGAGGGGGACCCCTGGAATGCTTGATGATTTCGAGCAGATTGGCAGGAGCAAGGAAAAACTGCGTGCTTTTTTGAACAAGTATCCCCGACTGGCCTATGGCTGGGACCTGACCTTACGCCATGTCCTGAAAACACCGCCTTCCGCTCGCGCAGAATTGCGGCCCTCGAAAGTTCCGGAAAAAGTTTTTAATGAAACGGTGCTTCTAAAGAGCGACGTCATCTTCACCATCCGGCCCGAAACGCTGGAAAAGCTGGCGCGCACCAAAAAGGCCGGCGAACATGATCAATGGCTGGAGCTGCTTGGCCTGAAAATGCTGAATGAGGACAAGCTCCACATCGTGATCGACGCGAAAGAAGAGCAGGCGCTTGGTGAGCGCGCTATGGAACTCCGCATGGCGCACAAAAACGTTTACATGGGATGGGGCACACGCACGACCTCGGCCCTGCCTAAAAAAGCGCCGGTCATTGAATTTGAAAAGCTGATCAATGGCGGTATTCCCCCGGGCCTTCTCAGTGAACGAACCCGCCGCCAGATCGACGCCACTTTCGATGTCTTTGACGGGACCTTCATCGCGGCCCTTCGCTATGCCCAGGACCCCGCCCGCCTCGAAGCCCTGGCGCGGGCCGAAAAACGCATTGTCACTTCCGCCGGCGCTCTCGACCTGGGCCTGCTCGACCAGTTTTTCCAGACTTACGCTGTCGTCGCAAAATCCGCTTAAAAAATCCACTGCCCCTGCTCCACGCTTTGTTATATACTGTGGGCCACCAACACACTTGTTCTTATGAACAAGTACAGCTTCGGCGGTAATTTGAGATTCCCGTCCGATCAGGGAGCTTTATTAATATGAAAAATTTCAAGTGGGCTGTTTTCGTTATTCTGACTCTATCTCTCCTGCAGCTTGGCATGGGCCGCCGCGAAGGCCAGTATGATGAGGAAGCGAGGGCCGCCGAACGCCAGGAAAAACTCGCCCGCAAAGCCGAAAAGCGTGATAACGGCAACCCTGTTAAGAATTTCTTTACCGGCATCAAGCAAGCCACGGTTGACAACACCCGTGACATTGTTTCCGAAACTTCCGAAGGTGTCCGTGAATCGCCGATTGAAGGTACAGTGGACGGCGTGAACCGCGGCAGCGAAAAGGTTCTCGATAATACGGTCAGCGGTGTTTCGAAAGTCGCGACACTCGGCTACGGCGAAGTCCGCAACTATGAAATCTCGGAGCCTGAAAAAGGCACCGATGACACCACCAAGATCAAAATCAAAATTCCAGGAACTTGATCGAACTTGAAATGCAAAAGGCGGCTCTAAAAAAGAGCCGCCTTTTTTATTTTCAGAAAAGTAAAATCAACTGAGTCAGGAAACCAAACGGGAGCTGATTTGCACAGCAAACCAGCTTTTATTACAGATTAAACTGCAGGTCGTAAAGCTTCTTGTATATCCCGCCGTCACGCAGAAGAGATTCGTTCGTTCCCTCCTGAACAATCTTGCCTTCATTCATGACCAGGATCCTGTCGGCGCGCTGGATGGTGGACAGGCGGTGAGCAATGACAAATACGGTGCGGCCTTTCATGGCATTTTCAAGCGCGCCCTGGACTTCACGTTCACTTTCGGTGTCCAGATGGGAAGTCGCTTCGTCAAAAATCAGGATTTCCGGGTTTTTTAAAAGAGCGCGGGCGATGGCGAGCCGCTGACGCTGCCCGCCTGAAAGCTTCAATCCTCTTTCGCCCAGCGGCGCGTCATAACCTTCCGGAATAGCTTCAATAAAATGATCCGCGTAAGCAGTGCGCGCGGCCTGCTTGATTTCATCGAGGCTGGCAGACAAATAGCCGAAGCTGATGTTTTCACGCACTGTGCCATTAAAGAGCACGGTTTCCTGGGTCACAATCGCCATTTTATTGCGCAGCGATTCAAGCGTTAAATCCCGGATGTCGCGGTTGTTCATTTTGATAGAGCCTGAAACGGTGTCATAAAAACGCAACAGCAAGCTGACCAGGGTGGTCTTGCCCGAACCGCTTGCACCCACAAGCGCGACCACTTCCCCTCTTTTCACTTTGAGCTTGATGTCCTTTAGTACCTGCTGGCCAGGAATATAGCCAAAATTAACGTGATCAAAATGGATT
>CAZKMJ010000088.1:0-9124 GCA_964553835.1 uncultured bacterium | reverse complement strand
GGGCATTGTGGAAGCGTTGATCGCCAACAAGAACGCGAAACGGGTGCTTGTGTTGAACCCCGCGCGCAACAATGAGGAAATGGGCTTCAATCTCAATGAAATCGTGGCCAAGATTGAATTCGCAGCCAGCCAGTCGCTTGGCCGCGAGGTAAAGTTCGAAGAGATGTTCGACGTTGTCGTCGGCAGCACCGGCATGGCCCCGGACTGGGTCAAGGCTGGAAGGGTCATCCATGAAAACGTCCTTGAAAAACTTGTAAGCGAAGATCATCGTCTTATTCCTGCTCTCCGCAGCGAAACGCGCGCGACTGAAGATGAGCAGCGCGCCGAAGATCAAAAGCGCGACTATGAAACCGGCGCCCAGAGGGTCCTGAATCCGGATGTCCTGACGGAAAATCCGTTCCTGGCCACCCGTACCGGTCTTCGCCTGAGCATTGACCGGGAAGAAAAACAGCCGGACGTCAACGCGGCCATGAAAAATTTTGAAGCGGAATTCCAGGCCAACAAAGCGGATGATGAAGAGCGCTATAAGCGGATTGTCGCGCGTCTTCAGGAATCTATCATGTCCAACGACTCCGATATCGCGGCCGCGATCCAGCAGCTTAAAGATTCGGGCGACCTGTTCTTCCTGTTCCCTGAAATGCTGGATTCCGATTACATTCACCGGCAGGACGTAAAAGACTACGAAACGGTCCTGGCACACCTTCTGCGCATTCTGGGCCATCTGCAGACCCTTGAAAATGCCGCTCGCGCGCTTGATCTTGAAGACAAATCACGGCTGCACAATATGTACCGCGCTTACCGCGAAAATTCCGGCGGCAAGCTCGACACCATGAACTTCAATCTGTTCATTGACCTTGTGAAATTTTACAGCTCGGTAACACGACCGGAAGGAAATTTCTCCGTCACCCGGAAACTGGGTGACCCGGCCCCTATGACCGGCAAGGAACAGCTTTGGCTCATGGCTTTCCTTCATGACGCGGCCAAGCCCGTTCTCTGGAGCCAGCACAATCATCTGGTCCACATGATGTACCCCAGAATCCTTCAGCGTCTTGGTTATGACAACCCGCAGGCACTTGAAATCGCTTCTGACATGGCGGCCCACCACGCTCTGCTCTACAAGCTCGAAGAAGTGGGTGAAATCAGCTATGAAAGCCTGGTTGAAATCCTTAACCGTGTTCCTAAGGCGGACCAGCAGAAATGGATCCGCACCGTCGCCATGCTGAACATCGCCGATATGCGCGGCGTCGGCCTTCAGGGCAGTCTGGACCTCGACAAATTGAAAAAACTCCTGGCTTTCGGAAATCTGACACCGGATGAAATCAGGCATCGCGCCAAAAACAGCCGCCTGCTCAGAAAACGTCTGGCCACCATGATCATGGCAGGCAAACGTCTTGAAAGGGAAGCTGAAAAAGCGGAAAAGGGCGGCAAAAAGAAAAAGAAGGGCGGCGCTTCGATTGATTTACCGCAAAAGCAGTTCCTTGCGGACAAGCGCGCGCGTGCCATGATTAACCGGATTGACGCGACCTTGAATCAGGCCGACGCGGCCGAGTTTAAACAATTCCTGGTCGGCATGCGTCTGTCTTACATTGACGATATCTTCATGGACCTGAGCGATGAGTCCCTTTACCGCTTGCTTCTGATGTTCTGGAAAATGGACAAAGAGTCTCCTTCAGACCGCCTGCCGCTTTTCCACTTTGGTTTCGCGCGCTTTGAAAGCAAGGACAGCCGTACACTCCTGACCGAACGTCTTGCCTTCCTTGAAGCGGCCCTGAGCCAGAGCATGACGTTTACCGAATTTTACCGCAGCCTGAACAACCCGCAGATTGACGGCGCTCCGGTCACCATGACCCAGTGGAGCCAAAGGGTCATTGGTATTGATCCCGTGAAGGCTGATTATAATGAAACGGACGGCTGGCCGCTTGACCATCCGTCAGTCTGGGTCATCCACATTACCGGCCCCAAGAAAGATGATGCTGGTAAAGGCGAAAAAGAAAAGCCGAGTAAAATTGCATCCGTCAGCAAAGACACCGAAGCGCTCCAGATGGCATTTGCCCGCCTGGCGGAACCGGGTTCGGGTGTCAGCCTCGAAGACCTTGCGGAACTGCGTCAGATGCTTCAGGAAGACAGGATCCAGATTGACGCTTCCCGCGCCCTTGAACTTCTGCCGCGCGATGACAACAACATCAAGGAAATTGATCTTACAAGCCCGAAAGCAGAAATCGAAAAGATCAAGGAAAGCTTGATTCGCACCGGCGTTCTTGATGCCGCACGCGCCCAGAACATTCCACTGCCTGAACTGCTCGTGATCCTGCGTAAAGCCGCGTTGGAAGATGTCGTCCAGAAAGACAAGGATGGAAAAGTCTACTTTTATCTCAGGCCGCTGATTCTTGAAGACTTGCCTGCAAGTGAAGTCGCTGCCGTGCTTGTTGAACTTCTTGCAGCGGCCCGCGCTCTGACTCCCGGCAATGTGCAGCAAGTGGCGCTTGAAGGCAGGACATTGACACCTGCTGCGGCCCAGCTGGTGGGTACTGACACCGATCTGACCACGGACCTTGAAAAAGTCCGCGTAATGCGTGAAGACAATCGTGACCGCACCCGCCTTTGGGACCTCGACTGGGAAAAACGCGGCGGGGAATGGATCACTGCCATGAAGGGAGCTTCGGGTGCCACGGCATTGAAAGCTACTGCCGTTGTTCCGCAAGACCTTCAGGATGCCACACTGAACCCCCGCTGGTCGCGCCAGCTTGATTTCCCACTCCAGGACGGCCGAACCCTGCGCGCCGCGCTTCTTGAATCGATCCCGGTCCTTTACCCGCTTGAAGCGGCACGTTTCGCGGCCCTTTCAGGCCCCGCGCTTGATCTTGAACTTCGCAAGTTCCTGATGGAAAACGCACTCAAGGACATCCAGGAAAATTTTATGAAGAATGCCGACCTGATCGACCGCCTGCACATGGGCGTTGCCGAGCGTCAGGCGGCCAAAAAGCTTTTTGATGAAGCTGACAAACTGAGCGGTGACAAACCCGCTCAGACCAAGAAGCTGCAGGAAGCCGAAGGTATGTTGTGGAAAGCTAACGCTCTTGAACTCGAGGCGCGCCGCCGTGTCCTGGAAGCGATCGCGACCATGACCGTCAAGTTGGCGGGTGAAGGCAAACCCATGCCGAAGAAGGGCGTGACTGATCGCAGCGCGCTGACACAGGGCGACTACAACAAACATTACGGCGTGGTGCCTGTCATTATCGGCGGCGGTGAAGGTTCCCGTTTCCATCCTGACCAGATCGCCAACAAAACTTTCGACCAGGCGCTCGGCACGTCAAACGCCAACAAGCTTTATTCAGCGATTTCGTTCCTGTCCGTCGGAATCCCGCCCATTGTTCCGCTGGGCAAAAACACCCTGACCTATATCCTGAAAAACCCGGGTGATTACGACAAGATGAAGAAAGAAATGGCGGAAAAGGGCGTCAACATTGTCCCGCGCGAATATATCGACATGCGGAAGGCCAGCAAATTCCTTCCCAAGAGCGCGATCTTGATCATCAAGGAAGAAGAGGAAGCCGGCGGCCACGGCACCAACACGGAAATGGCCATGAATATTTACAAGGAATTTGGCGAAAGCAAAAAGCGCGGCGCCCGCATTCCTTATCCGGGCCTGGATGAAGTCGGTTTCTTCCAGACCCACTTCGGCGAGCATTCACCGCTGGAACTCGATGTCATGATCAACACCGGTCTTGTTTCCTTCCTGAACGCTGTTGCCACGGACGCGGTGGTCGGTACCGCTTCCCGCCAGTCCGTTGAAATCAAGGACAAGGGCAATTTTGTCATGGACTCTGTGGGCCGCCCGGTCATGCTGGGTGACTGGCACAAGATCATGATGATCATTGCGCCTGAACAGATTAAATTCGGCGAAATTGAAAAGCGTCTTGCCCAGCTCAAGAAGAAGGGACTGCAGCACCCGCAAATGGGCCGCGCTCTGGAACTGGTCAACCAGGTCAAGTCGGAAATCGAAAAGCTGGACCTGACCCGTCTGACCAAGGAAGACAAGGCGCGCGTTTCGGAACCCATCTCTGAACTTGCTGACATCCTGACCGACATTTACAAGGTCGCGCTGTCGCTCAACCTTATGAAGAAAATGCGCATCGACAAGGCCGGCAAAGCCGTAGACGAGCACATCATGCCTTCTTATGTTCAGCAGATGCTGGCTGACATGAAGCTCGACCTGATCGACGCCGTAGGCGTAGAAAAAGCATTTACTCCGATCAACACCAACAAGGGTATTTTCCGCAAGGACCTGCTGGTTTATCTCGGAACTCCGAGCAAACTGGCGGATTATCCGTCTGTCGAAGACCCGAAAAAATTTGACGTTGGTTACCTGGCGTGGGAATTCCTGCGCGTCATGCACCGCGAATACCGCCAGACCCCCGTCGCGGAAAGAGCAAGGAAGTTTGGAAATGGCGGCTTTCCGCTGAGCAACATTGACCAGGGACTTGTCGGCGTCAACCCGGAAAGCTTTGACCGCAGCGGTCTTAAAGAAGTGCAGACACTTGTGGAAGCCATGCCCAAGTTCAACGCGTTTTTCCGCGGCCAGCTCAAGAGCATTGGCGTCACACCGGTTGGCAATGTCCTGGCGAAAATCCTTCTGGATGGTGATGACGCTGAAGAAAACAACGATCTTCGTTACCGCAAAATCGAAAGGGAAGAAAACGGCAAACCGCCGCTTTATGGCAGCAAAGTTTCCGTCAGCGGAGAATATTTCTTTGACGTCCACTCACACGTGGGCTCCAACTCCTGGCTGCACAATGTTTCGCATGCCCGCACTTATATTGATGCTAATACCTTTGTGGACGGCAGCATGCTTGTTTCCGTGCTCCGGAATGCCTATCTGGGTACCGCCAATTACAGGAACCTTTACGCGCGCAATACCGTAATCCCGCAGGGTCGTGTGCTCAAGCCGGTGGGTGAAGGCGCGGATTATTTTGAAATTGACGGCATCATGCCTGAAGAGCAGGAAATCGCCCGCATCATCCATGGAGATTCCGACGCGGTCAACCGTGTGCTTAACGGGGATTATAATTCCATTCTCCACCTTGAAGGAAATGCGGCTGCTATTGCGCAGGGACAGATTGAATCTCTCGCGGCCGCCATCTGGCATGATACCCGTAATGAACCTGCCGCGAATCTTGCCGCGGCCCGTGACCGCTATCTGAGCAGAATCACAGGTACTGCGCGTACGGCAGTGGAGGCGCTGGTCACAAGACTTGATGATTACCTGATCCGGGAAGAACAACCGGTGGGCGAGGTCACCCTTACCGACATTAATGGTGCGCCGGTCATTCTTGAAGAAGACCGCAGTGTTGAAATGAGAAAATTCGTGGCGGAATTTCCCAAAAAGCGCGAAAAGGACGTGGAAAAACAGATTGATGACCAGGACCTTCCGCGCTTGCAGAAACTTGGCTCGGACCGCAGAAAAGGCCTGCTCAAGCACACCGACAAGAAAATCAAGGGCGGCGTGACCTTTGAAAGCGATGAAATCAAGGACATCAAAAAATTCACCAAGGAAGCAAAAACTCTCGCGCTTCAGCTGCGCACGGACGATCTTGACACGGCTTATGGAAAAATTAAAACCCTTCTCGATGAAGGGAAAATTGAGTTGGTCGCCGAAACCCTTTACTTCCTTGCATTTGCCCGCGGCCGGGAACAACAGGTCCTGACGATCATCGGCAGACTGCGCGCCGAAGCCATCAACGCCATACGCGCAGGTGGCGATGGCCGATTCAAGCTCTTTGAAACCTATGTGAAGCTTGAACCTTACTTCAACGGTATTTTCCTGCGCGGCAAAATGGATGATTTCATCAAGCACTTCGGCTCCAAGAACCTGAAGGGCGATGACACAGCCGATACCGTACAGCCGCGCCAGCGCCTGTTCAAAGACATGGATTCTCATATGGGCAATGCCACCTACACACGTAATGTAGAGCTTGTTCGCAGCTGGATCGGCAAAGGCTGGGGCGTAACGGATAGCCGTATCGAAGACAGCGTTTTCGCGGACCATCATCTAAAAGGCCAGTTCCCGGGTGAAACCCAGGGGCGTCTGACCATGCTGGTACAAGTGCACCGCAATGATGGTCTTATGAACCAGTACTCTCTTGTTATGGGTTCCCAGATCACCCGCAGCTATATTGGCGTGGGTGCGGGCACCCAACTGAAACAGTTCCGTGATGAATGGGACTATCTCCATGGCCGCCGCGCGCTGGTCAACATCATCGCCAGAGACACTGTCATTCCTGAAGGTCGCAACATCCCGCCGGGCGGGGAGCCGATCATTGGCATCATGCAGCCTGAACTCGTTCTCGCGGACCAGATCCGCCGCTCCACCATAGGTCAGGTCAGCTTCCTTATTAAGAGCATGCTCGAGGACAAGGAAGACCCGGAATACGCGGGCCGCCATACCCGGATCGCGGTCGCTCTGCTTCTGAACCCCAGCCGCAGGCAGGAAATTATGACCATGCTCAGCACCGAAGCTAAAGATGACGCAGCCATTCTTGATGCCAAGATGCAGCTGATCGAGCCGATTGTGCGCGCCGAAGTCCAGATGCGTACTTCCAATCATCGTCCCGCGCGCGCTCAAGCGGCCCAGGAAATGCGGACTTCCACCCCGACACTGCTGGAATTACTTGATGGCCAGGGCCTTATTCAGCGCCGCTCCGAAGCACGCGTGAGTGAGGAAGAGGAAGCTATCGTGAGAGCTCTGACACGCCGCACCCAGAATCAGGTCTTTGATAAGGAAGCGCTTCCGGGACTTCACCGCGGCTCGAAACACAAAGAAACACCGGAATGGGATGGAACGCGCAATGCCATCATTGCAGAAATCATGAAAGAGCTCCGGCTTCTGGCGGAAGTTGAAGCGCGTCATGGCTTGACCAGCACTGAAGACCGCCGGAATGATCTGTGGACGGAAGCCGCCCGTGACGGCGAAACATATGTCCGGTTGTTCGTGCGTGATTTTTACAGTACCCATTATTCCGCGGTGCTTGATGCCGTGACCAAGGCGCTTGACTGGAAACGGCCTTCGACCGGTAAATTCCTCCGCGAGGAGCTCACGGTTTCTGAAATGCTGACTGCCGCGCGTACTGCCGCCGGTGCGGCGCTCCAGCCCGTTCTGCTGAACCCGGATGGCTATCATCCGTACAAGCTGCGCAATCAGGAAAGCAATGCCGCGGCCTTTACCGCTTTGAGGGCCGTCAAACGTGATTTCGCGGAACGCTGGATCAGTCTGTCTCTTGTGATGCCTGAGTTGGCCGGCGCTGAAAGCCTGGCAGTTTATCGCGCGGGTCTTGCATCCGGTAATCTGGATGAATTCTTTGCGCAATATGTGCCTGAAGCCCTGATCGATGAAGCCCGCAAGAGGTTCCCGGCCACGCTTGCCGCAACCGATACGGCCGGCATTAGTAACTTGCTGGATGAAATGTCACAATGGCTCCGGGAACGCCTGCTTGATGAATACAACCTTGCCGTTGATAACAACAAGCTTGGCGATTTCTTCAATGAAAATATTCCCGCGGGCCGCCTTGCGCAGCTCAAAAGAAGGTTCATGGCCAACGTGGCGTTCGAAGACAGCGATGGAGCCAGTGAATCAGCAGGTAAGGTCGCGGAATGGGCCCTGACCCAGGTCGCTGAAGGCGATTCCGTGGTGCCTTTCCTGACGCTCAACGTACCCGGCTCTGACCTTGTCAGGCTGTTTATCGATTATGTGGACGTGCAGGACATCCTGGCCGCGGGCCTTGATGATGATTTGCAACGCGAAAAGATTGTTCAGATGCTGAAAAATCTGGCCAAACTTTCAATGGTTGCGGGAGGCCTGAACCTGAATGACGCCAAGACCCGTGAAGAATTTGAAAAGGCTGATACGCCCGAAAAGAAAAACGCTTTCTTCGCCAAGCATATAGTGAAAGAAGGCAACCGCGACCTGACCACCAGGTATGATGAAAAAGACCTTGAGAATTTCATCAATGAATTCGTCATGAGCGGCAAAAAGACCTCAATCGCGTGGCTGCTGGACCGCAACCTTGAATCGGTGTTCGACCTTTACCTGATCCAGATGATGACGCTTGTCAATCCGAACCTGGTGGTCAATGTTGTACCCAAGAACCAACCGGTCGGGGACAAAACTTCCATTAGCGATCTGGCCGCTATTTACGACAACCCTGTGTTAGACCGCGTTCGCGCGGGCATGGGCCGCAATTTCGGGGTGGTCCAGAATGGCCCCATTATTCCGGGTATCGATCTTCGCCATACTTCTCAGGATGTGATGACTGCTCTCCGCCAGAGCGCGATTGTGGTCACCAAGGGCGCGGACAATGCCGCCAGCACGCAGGGTGAAGGCTCGCACGGTGTCAGGCTTGACCGCATGCACCTCTTGTCAGGCAAAGACCCAGCCATCGAATCCTTCACCGGCATGAAGAGCACGGACAATCCTCTTGTTGCCGCCCGCGTCCGCCCGGGCATCGCGATCGGCACCGAACCGGAGAGCATGAAAACTTACAGCACCACGTCAAGCGCGAAATATGACAAGGGTAAAAAAGATGGAAGTGATCCGGGCATGATTACGGCTTCAATTGTGACCTTGACCGACTACCGTGTACCGCGCATGTTTACCGACACCAGCTTGATCGCGGTTCCGGATGACACTCGCACGCCCGAAGATTACAGGGACAGAGTTGAAGAAGAAATCCAGAACCTGATCCTGCGCCGCCTTCCGACTGATGTGGAAGTAGCTAAAGCCCGTTCCGGCCTTTTCGCGCACGGGGAACGCACCGACCCGAAGAATGACTACCGTGACAACTATCACGGCAACCAGATGGGCGTGACCAAAAACGACCTTCGTGAAATCGCGGAGCTTGAGATTGAAGTCCAGCTGCATGAAGAAGCCGAGAGGGAATACGCACGGCTTTCCGCCGCGGGTCTGGTTTCTGTCAGTGAAGATGAATTCGTCGAAACCTATATTCATGACCATGAGGCCGCGCGTCTGAAAGAATTCATGGATGAACACACCAACCCCGTACGCCTGCTTGTCAGCATGGCTTTGGACTGGACACGTGTCGTCGCGCCCAAGGGAGAAAAAGACCATGAA
>CAZKMJ010000087.1:0-9215 GCA_964553835.1 uncultured bacterium | reverse complement strand
TGCCCAAGCCGGCCCCGGCTAACCGCAAGGTCTTTACGCCCAGTCAGATCAACCGCGGTATTCGCCTTCTTCTGGAAGACCAGTTTTCCCATATCTGGATTGAAGGGGAGATTTCAAATTTCAAGCGGCACAGCTCCGGTCACATGTACCTTTCCCTGAAGGACGACAAGTCGCAGATTTCCGCGGTTTTTTTCAATGGCCAGAACCGGAACATCAAGTTTGAGCTCAAGGACGGCCTCCAGGTCATGGCATTCGGAAAAATTTCTCTTTATGAGCCGCGCGGCCAGTACCAGCTTTACATTGAACGCATGGAGCCCAAGGGGATGGGCGCGCTGCAGCTGGCTTTCCTGCAAATGAAGGAGAAACTTGAAAAAGAAGGCCTGTTTGACGCGGCGCGCAAAAGGCGGATCCCGAAATTCCCCAAAACAGTCGGCGTGGTAACGTCCGCGACCGGTGCCGCGTTTCGCGATATTCTCAATGTGGTTAACCGCCGTTTCTGCGGTACCACAATCTTGTTGAATCCGGTACTTGTGCAGGGCGAAGGCTCGGCCCAGCAGATCGCGCGCGCCATCCGCGAATTGAACCAGCTGGGCGGCATTGATGTTTTGATTGTGGGGCGAGGCGGCGGCAGCATGGAAGACCTGTGGTCTTTTAATGAAGAGATTGTCGCGCGTGCCGTTTTCGAATCCGCGATCCCGGTTATTTCCGCGGTGGGCCATGAAATTGACTGGACCATATGCGACCTTGTGGCCGACCTGCGCGCGCCTACGCCTTCGGCCGCGGCCGAGCTGGTAGTGCAGAACCGCCAGGAGCTTGAGCGCGGTCTGATGGAAAAAATTATGCGGCTTAAAAACCGGATGTTTTCTATTGTGGAAGAGAAACGCAGTGAACTGGAAGTTTTGGAACAGAGCCATGGTTTCAAGCAGCCGGCCATCCTGGTAGAGCAGTTTTCCCAGCGTGTGGACGAGCTTTTGCGTCAAATGCAGAACTACCTGAAGTCCCGTTACTCGGAAAAAAAGCAGGAGTTCCAGGCCTTTGTGGGCCGGCTCAATGCTTTGAGCCCCCTGGCCATCCTGGAAAGGGGCTATTCCATCAGTTTTGCTGAGGGAGGGAAGCCCCTTAAAGATGCGGCAAAAATTAAAAAAGGTGATAAAATAACCACCCGCCTGCAAAAAGGCACTGTGGTTTCCCAGGTCACGGAAGTTGACCCGGGGAAAGGAACAACATGACCGAAGAAATCAAGTTCGAAAAGGCGCTCGAGCGCCTTGAAAAAATTGTGGAAGAACTGGAAGAGGGAAATGTCTCCCTTGAAGACGCGCTCAAGAAATATGAAGAGGGCGTGAACCTTTCATCCATCTGTCAGAAACGCCTCGCCGCTGCTGAAAAGAAAATTGAAGTCCTGACCCGTTCATTGGATGGCGGGCTGAAGCGCGAAACATTTGACGAGGAAGCGGATTATTCCGAAAAACCCGCGCGTAAATCCAAAAGCCCCAAAGGGGACCTCCTTAGTTGAAGTACGAAAGTTATTTCAAAACTTACCTGACGGCTGTTGAGCAGACGCTCGATAAAGTACTTCCGGCCGCGAACCATCACCCCGCCGCTGTGCATGAAGCCATGCGCTACGCGGTTTTTCCCGCGGGCAAGCGTTTCCGTCCCGTTTTGACGCTTGCGGCCTGTGAAGCAGCCGGCGGCAAGTTTGATGACGCCCTGATTCCCGCGGTTTCTCTGGAGCTGATCCATTGCTACTCGCTGGTGCACGACGACCTGCCGGCCCTGGACAATGATGACGAGCGCCGGGGCCAGCCTTCCTGTCACAAAAAGTTCGGGGAGGCCATGGCTATTATGGCTGGGGACGGCTTGTTAAATCACGCTTTCCATATACTGGGCCGGGTCCAGCCCTCGGGCAGGGCCATCCAGCTCCTGGAGGAAATATCGACGGCCGCGGGCACTTATGGTATGATCGGTGGCCAGGTGGCAGAGCTGAGCGCCCCTTCTTCTGAAATGAGCCTTCCCATGCTGGACTTCATAAGTATCCACAAGACCGGCATGCTGATCAAGGCTTCGGCGGTCAGCGGCGCCATCGCGGCGGGCGCTTCCAAGGAAATCCGGAAACGCATGCTGCATTACGGCGAAGCCATAGGGTTAGCATTCCAGCTCATTGACGACTGCCTGGACCGTGACGGCTATACCCGCGTCATCCAGGAAGCTGAAGTCCGGGGCCGGGTGCGTGACTTGATCGCGCACGCCAAACGGGAAATTCACCCGCTTGGCAAGAAAGCTGAAAAACTTTTATTTCTGGCAGACACGCTTTTAAAACGCCTGCCCAAAGGAAAGCATGTACCGTTGGATCAATAAAATCGATTCGCCCGCGGACCTGAAAAAAGTTCCGCTCGAAAAACTGCCTGAAGTCGCGGAAGAATACCGCGCTTTCATGATTGAGGCCGTGGCCAAGACAGGCGGCCATCTGGGCGCCAGCCTTGGCGCTCTTGAGCTGAACATTGCTCTTCATTATGTCCTTGAATCTCCCACGGACAAAATCTGCTGGGACGTGGGCCATCAGGCTTACGGCCATAAAATGATCACGGGCCGCCGCGATAAAATGCATACGCTCCGCCAGCATGACGGGATCAGCGGTTTCCCTTCGCCTTTTGAAAATCCCCACGACCATTTTATTGTCGGGCACGCGGGCACGGCCATTTCCCAGGCTGTGGGCCTTGCTGTGGCGCGCGATTTTCGCAAAGCCAATGAGAAAATCGTGGCAGTGGTGGGGGACGGCGCGTTGACCGCGGGTCTCTCTTATGAAGCGCTTAATAACGCGGGTCACCTGAAGCGTGAAATGCTGATCATCCTGAATGACAATGAAATGTCCATTTCCAAAAACGTGGGTGGCATCAGCAAATATCTGAACAAGGTCTTGACGAACCCGCTATACAACCGGGTCCGGTCGGAAGTGGAAAAACAGATTGAGAAATTTCCCAGGCTCCGCCGCATCGCGGCCCAGGGCCTTGAAAGTGTAAAACACCTGCTGATTCCCGGCATCCTTTTTGAAGAAATGGGCCTGCGCTATTTCGGCCCTGTGGATGGCCATGATGTCGTTGGCCTGGTTGAAACTCTTCGCAAAGTGCTCTCACTTAAAGATTGCAGCCTTCTTCATATTGTCACCCAAAAGGGCAAAGGTTGTGGTTTTACGGAAAAAGACACCGAAGAACGCGGGCATGGCGTGACACCTTTCAATACCAAGACCGGCGAGAAAATCAAAAGTCCGCAGGAATTGGAAAAGGCAAAGACGGAAGGCATGGCTTACACCAAGGCATTTGTGCAGTCGCTCATGAAGCTGGCGCGTGAAGACAAGAAAATTGTCGCTATCACCGCGGCTATGCCGTCCGGCACCGGCCTTGTGGAATTTCAGAAGGAATTTCCGGACCGTTTTTTTGACGTGGGTATTGCCGAGCAGCATGCAGTGACTTTCGCGGGCGCTCTTTCCAAGGGCGGCATGAAACCGGTTTGCGCTATTTATTCAACTTTCCTCCAGCGCTCGCAGGACAACCTGATGCACGATATTTCGCTCCAGCGCCAGCCGCTTGTGGTGGCCATGGACCGCGCGGGCCTTGTGGGCGCGGACGGCGCCACACACAACGGTGTTTTCGACATTAGCTACCTGGGCCATATTCCTGATTGCGTTATTGCGGCGCCAAAGGATGAATTTGAAATGGACCAGATGATGAAGCTGGCCCTGGATTACCCGCATCTTTTCGCGCTGCGTTTCCCACGTGGCAATGTTCCAAAGGCTTATCCGGATTTCACCAAGGCCTCCGCGCCGTTTAAAATTGGCCAGGGTGAGGTTCTGCGTGAAGGCAGCGACGCGACCCTGCTTGCCATCGGCAGTATGGTGGAGCTGGCGCTTAAAGTTCATGATCTTTTGAAAGCGCAGGGCACGAATGTGCGCGTGGTCAACATGCGTTTTGCCCGGCCCCTGGACGGCCAGCTGATTCTCGAATCCCTTGAGAAAAACCGGTTCCTTTTTACCCTGGAAGAGCATGTGCTTACCGGGGGATTTGGCTCCAAAGTTCTCGAATTCCTTGAACAGCAGAAAATCTCGGACGTTTTTGTCCACCGCTTTGCCCTGCCTGATCACTTTATTGAACAGGGACACCGTGATGTGCTTTTTGATAATCTTGGACTTTCGCCGGAAAAGATGGCAGCGCGCGTTCTGAGCGAGCTGCGATTTAACACTCCTGTTTTTTCCCCGGCTTCCTGAGCCGTTACCTTTCATGAAAAAAGTCGCCATTGTTTACAATCCCGAAAAACCTGCCGCTCTTGAGCTTTTGCCCACTCTGCGTGACTGGCTGGTGAAGCGTGACTGCGAAGTCCTGGAAAGCAGCTGCAAGCAGCCTGCCGAAAGGGTCCTCAAGGATGTGGAGCTTGTGATCTGTATGGGCGGTGACGGCACGCTGCTATCGATTGCCTCAAAATTGAAGGAATGTCCCGCGCCGGTGATCGGCATTAATATGGGGCGTGTCGGTTTTTTGACGGAAGTCAAAAATGAAGAAATTTTTGAGGAGCTTAAAACTTTTTTTCTGGGCCATTCGGAAATTGAAGAGCGGTTGATGCTGGCCAGTTCCGCGCGCAGTGAGAAGCACAAGAAAGAAAGGCGTTTTACCGCGCTCAATGACATTGTCATCAGCCGTGAAGGTCTTTCCAGGATCCTGCACCTTGAAATTTATGTGTCGGATGAGAAGCTCACCAGTTTTTCAGGCGATGGTGTCATCATTGCTTCACCAACTGGTTCGACGGCCTACTCGCTTTCCGCAGGCGGGGCAGTGGTTCACCCGAAGCTGGAAGCCATGATCATTACACCTATCTGCCCGCACACCTCGTCCCTGCGGCCGATTGTGGTTTCGGCGGAGGAAAAGATCATGGTCAAGATCGACAGCCCGAGGGGCTCGGGCAAGGCCCTTCTGACGGCTGACGGTCAAGAAAATCTCGAAATCGACGATAGCTATATTGTTGAAATCATGAGGGCAAGCACGCCTGTAAAGCTTGTCAAAAGTTCGCGCCGCAGTTACTTCGCAACCCTGAGAGAAAACTTTAAGTTCCCGTCCTGAACGGGAAAATTTGAGGTCAAAGTGGCAAAAATCCTGGTAGTTGACGACGAAAAGATGATTTGCGAGGAATTTTCAGACATTTTACAGGAAGACGGGCATGAAGTGGACATGGCCCTGAATGGTGTGGAAGCCATTGAAAAAATCAAGGTGAAGGACTATGATCTGGTGTTCCTGGACGTGCTGATGCCCAGGATGGAAGGCCGCGAGGCTTTCGAGAAGATCAAGCAGATCAAAAAGGTTCCTGTTGCTATCATGTCCGGATATATTCCGGCCAACAAGGAAAAGGAAATTCTTGCGCTAGGCGCGGTGGCGTGTTTCAAGAAGCCGCTCGACCTGGGCAAAATCCGAGAGCTCGTAACCAAGGTCCAGAACGAAAAAAAATAATTGAACCCGACCCTTCCGGTTTTTTTCCCCCATAACTCATGATTCGTGTCCGTTTTGCCCCGTCCCCGACGGGGTATCTTCATATTGGCGGCGTGCGCACCGCGCTGTTCAATTACCTTTACGCCCGCAACGCGGGCGGCAAGTTCCTGCTGCGCATTGAAGACACGGACCGCGAACGCTCCAAGCCCGAGTTTGAAAAAGAAATCCTGACTTCCATGGAATGGCTTGGCCTGAAATGGGACGAAGCGATCATTCATCAGAGCTCCAGGCTTGAAAAATACCGGGCGTACGCGGCCGATCTGGTTTCCAAAGGCCTGGCGTACGAAGAAAAAAAAGACGGAAAGACCGCGGTCAAGTTCAAGATGCCGCCGAAAAAGGCCGTGCTGCATGATTTGGTCCATGGGGAAGTAGCTTTCGATACTTCGCTTTTTGAAGACCTGGTCATCATGAAGTCTGATGGCTATCCGGTCTATCATTTCGCGTGTGTCGTGGACGACCATGAAATGGAAATCAGCCATGTCATCCGCGGAGATGATCATCTTTCCAATACGCCCCGCCAGGTCCTGCTTTATGAAGCTCTGGGATGGAAGCCGCCTAAATACGCTCATCTGCCGTTGATCATGGGCAATGATGGTACGCCGCTTTCCAAGCGCCATGGCGCGGTATCTTTGACCCAGTTCCGTGAAGACGGATATCTTCCCGAAGGGCTGCTGAATTACCTGGCGCTCCTTGGATGGGGCACGGAAGGCAATCAGGAACTTTATTCCCTCGACGAACTTTGCAAAAAGTTTTCGCTTAAACGCATCAACAAGAACAACGCGCGCTTTAATCCTGAAAAGCTCGACTGGATCAATGCCCAGCACATCAAGAAGCTGCCGGAAGCGGAATACCTTGCGCGTATCACCGCGTTTTATGAAAAGACTGAGGCTAAAAAGGTTTCCGCTGAAAAGTGGAAGCGCATCTCGCTGCTGTACCGCGGCCGCATTAAAACACTAAAAGACCTTATGACCCAGGCCGGATACTGCTTTGATGACCACTTGAATTATGACGTACCTACGGCGAATTCTTTCCTGGATAACAAGCCGCTTAAAAGGCACCTTGAAGCCTGGATGGAAAGCGCGGCAGAGGAAAAAGACGAGTTTTTTAACGATCCCAACCGGATTGAGACCATGACCCGCGAGACTGCGGCCGGCTGGGGGATAGAAGCCAAGGACATGATTCATCCGCTCCGTTTCGCTCTTAGCGGTAAGACCGTGACTCCCGGCCTTTTTGAGCTTATGAGTGTGCTCGGACGCGACCAGTGCGTTTCGCGTTTGAAGAAATTTTTACAGTTCGGAAAGTAAGCTATGAGTGACTGCCTTTTCTGCAGGATCATCAAAAAAGAAATCAGGTCCAGGGCGGAACATGAAACCGAACATGTTTACGCCTTTCATGACATCAATCCGCAGGCGCCTTTTCACGTGCTGGTCATTCCCAAAAAGCACATCGAAAAAATTTCCGAATCTTCAGAACAGGACAAACAGCTGCTGGGCGAGCTGATGTCCCAGGCCAGGCAGATCGCGGCCAAAAACGACTGGTCTGATTACAGGATTGTGATCAATAATGGCACGGGGGCGGGGCAGACGGTGTTCCATCTGCATCTTCACATCCTCGCGGGCCGTCCCATGACCTGGCCGCCAGGCTGAAAAATGAAAAAGAACATCAGTATGGGCGTGGAGCTCGAGACCTACTCCATCGCGCTGCCCGAGTACCGCGTTTGCCGCGAACTTCATTTCCCAAAGCGATCCATTGTTGAAAAAGGCGAGAAGTTCACGCGTGACGTCAGTATCGGCTCCGAGTACAACAGCCGCGTTTTCCACACCATCCGCGAGTCTATCTTCCTGCTTAAAAGCAGCCTGAGAAAATACACCCATTTTCGCAGTGAAGAGGAAAAGCACGAACGCTTTGTTATTTTTCCCACCGGCGGATGGACCGACCGGTTCGCGGGTACGCACATTCATCTGGCTTCCGGAAAAAAGGGCATCCATTACGACCTGGCCCGGAAATTTGCCAATCATATCCACGACCACATTCCTTTTCTGATTGTGCTCGCGGCCAATTCGCCCGTATGGCGTGAAAAAATCACGCCCATTGCCAGCAACCGTTTGCTCAAAGGCGCGCACACTTACTGCCATGTGACCAAATGGGGCACTTTACCGCGCCAGAAATACCGCGAAATGACCTACAACAAAGGCGGCAAGAAAAAGCCACCCACGTTTGAACTTCGTGTGTGCGACAGCGCTCTACCGGAATATATCGCCGCGGTCCTGACCGTGTGCCGTGCGGCGGCTTTGCGCTGCGTGGCACGGAAGGCTCCCATGAACCGCTCAACGCATGCCAATTACCTGAAAGCGCGGGACCTTGCGATTAAAAAAGGGGTCAAGGCCAGACTGGTCTGGAACAACCACTGGATGAGTGTTTCCGACTATGTGGACATTTTTTTCAGGAAATACGAAGAAGAATTGGATAAAATGGATCTGCCCGATGAAGTGCTGCGGGTTTTCAAGCACCTCAAAAAAGGCTGGAACCAGGCCGAAGTTATTAGAAAGGCGTCAGAACGCTGCCGCAAGAGGCACAAACCTACGTGGCAGCGCCAGTTTGCCAAAAAATATTTTACGGCCATCCAGGAATTGCTGGATGGCAATTCATTTGAACAATTCGCGGCCAGACTGGGAGCGCGGCTTCCGAGTATTGAGCGCGCCTGGCTTGGACGCAAGGAGGCAAGATGGTGAAGAGGCGCCGCAAGCGCCGCCGGGCGGCAGTCCGTAAAGGCAAGCCGCTGATTGGCATTACCACTGAAGTGGTCAAGCTCAAGCCGTATTTCTCGGAATTTGAGCTGGTCTGCGACTACCGTTACCTCCGGGCCATTATCAGGGCTGGGGGCATTCCTGTTATCATTCCCATTCAGCCATTCCGCAAGGACATTAAAATCTGCGTCAACGCAATAGACGGTCTGGTCATTCCGGGCGGCGCGGATATTCACCCCACATTTTACGGCGAAAAAGCGCGGGAAAAAGTGAAGCCTATTTACCGCGGCCGTACTTATTTTGAGATGGACCTGATCCGTGAAGCTCACCGCCAGGACAAGCCGGTGCTGGCGATCTGCTACGGAATGCAGCTTCTGAATGTCATGGAAGGCGGGACATTGCACCAGGACATTCAGACGGAAGTCAAAGGCGCGCGCAGCCACCGCTCAAAAAAAAATCCGTTCCATAAAGTGGAAATCCAGCCCGGTTCAGTATGCCACAAAATTTTCAGGAAAAAGAGCATTGAGGTTTACAGCGAGCACCACCAAGCGGTCAAACTTCCCGGCAAATCGCTGAAAATAACGGCGGTTTCCGAGGATGGTATCCCGGAGGCCGTGGAAGGTCCTTTTAATACTCTGGCCGTGCAATGGCATCCGGAGCGTCAGCCCAAGGACCCTATACAGACCCGCCTTTTCCGCTATTTCAAGCGCCTGGTACAGACCCGGCGTTCCCGCGGCTCCAGACAATAAACCATTTCATCCCTGTATGTTTTCTGTTAAAATGCCTGTCCTCCGCTGAGGGATGGTGTCCTGCATCGATATGCAGAACTGGCCATAACCTTAATGGCGGAGAGTAGGCCGTAATGGCCTTATAAAATTTATCTGCAGTCTCATTGGGGGATGGTGTAACGGTAGCACAAGTGCCTCTGGAGCACTTTGTC
>CAZKMJ010000086.1:0-9312 GCA_964553835.1 uncultured bacterium | reverse complement strand
TCTTTTTTTAAATCGCGGGAATCGAGCTCTTCCTTTTTGACCTTCCGCAGATAAACAGGATAACCCTTCTGCGTCATTTTGAACGCGATGCGTTCAGTATCCTTAATCAACTCTTCATCGGCCTCATCCACAACCGCTAAAAAAGGCCGCTGTTTCAGCGTCTTTCCGCTAAACGCCATCAGGCGCTCAAAAGGCCCGGACCAGGAGCCGCCCAGCATATCCACGGCAGAAAAGTCATCAGGGAATTTAAGGCCCAGATAGGCAGCATAATGCGCGCCCTGTTTGCGGCCGGAAAGAAAAATCCTTTCCTGGTCAATGTTGTACTGCTTCTCAATTCCTTTTTTCAGATTGATCAGCCACTTGTCCGTCTGAAACGGGGTTTCCGTCAAGCGGATCTGCAGACTGGGGACCAGAACAATCATGGCCTTGCGGTTTGCCAGACCCTTCCATTCTTCAACATACTTGGCCGGCGATTCCCCGATGTCAGGCAGCGCCACGATCAGAGGATAAGCCCTCTTCGCATCGTAGTTCTCCGGCACATACATGGAAACAGGCCAGTGAGCATCTGTAATTTCAACCACACCGGTTTTAACTTCACCCAAAAATTCCACGGCACGCGCGGGCTGGGCCAAAAAGCAAAACATCAGGGTGAGGAATAGAAAACGCTTCATCAAATGGCGGAGCCGCATGACAAAAAGAGAGTCCTCTCCCGTGTTTTAGATAAACCGGATTTGACGTAAATCTTTGAAAAGACAGGGTTTATTATATTGATTAATCAGGGGTTGTCAACGCCGTTTCCGGGGAAAAACCTGGCGTTAACTCTTTTAAAAACAAGAACTTACCGCTTTTTTCGTTTTTTAGCCGGGAGGCCTGGCCCTGCTTTGGCAGGCGCATAAGCACCGAGAACGCTGTCCGCCACACCTTCCTTCTGTTCAATCCTGCGTATTTCATCACGGTAGCGTGCCGCCTTGTCGAACTCAAGCGCCTTGGCCGCGGCCTCCATGCGGTTTTTCAAAAACGCGAGATGCGAGTGAAGTTCATACTCTTTCTGGTCCTGCCCAACCACTTCTGAAACCATGGCTTCCGCGGTTTTCCATCTTTCAATGCCTTCGCGAATTTCCTTCTGAATAGTCCGCGGCGTGATGCCATGCTCCTGGTTGTATGCCATCTGGATGTTACGGCGGCGGCTGGTTTCGTCCATGGCTTTTTTCATGGCGTCGGTTATTTTGTCCGCGTACATGATAACCCTGCCGTTTTCATTGCGCGCGGCGCGGCCCGCGATCTGGATCAGAGAAACATCACTGCGCAGAAAACCTTCCTTGTCCGCGTCCAGAATTGCAACGAGCGAAACTTCTGGCAAGTCGAGACCTTCGCGCAAAAGATTTACGCCGATGACACAGTCATATTTCTGCAGGCGGAAGTCGCGCAAAATTTCCACGCGCTCAAACGCGTCAAATTCGGAATGCAAATAATTAACCTTGATCCCCGCTTCCTGCAGGTAGCGGCTGAGGTCTTCTGCCATTTTTTTCGTAAGCGTGGTGACCAGCGTGCGTTCTTTCTTGGGCACACGCGCCTTGATTTCCTTGATCAGGTCATCAATCTGAAACTCGGTTTTACGCACTTCGATTTCCGGGTCCATCAGTCCCGTGGGGCGGATAATCTGCTCCGCCACGGCATGGGCATGCTTCTTTTCATAAGGACCGGGCGTGGCAGAAACAAAAAGCGTCTGTTTGATTTTCTTCTCGAATTCCTCGAAACGCAGGGGCCTGTTGTCAAGCGCGGACGGCAGACGGAAACCGTAATCAACCAGCACCTGCTTGCGTGAAGCGTCCCCATTGAACATACCGCGAATCTGCGGAAGACTCTGGTGGGATTCATCGATGATCAAAAGATAATCCTTAGGAAAATAATCCAGCAGCGTGTACGGCTCTGATCCTGGCGCGCGGCCGGAAAGATGCCGTGAATAATTCTCAACACCCGAGCAGTAGCCAAGCTCACGCAGCATTTCAAGGTCATAGCGGGTGCGAGACTCCAGGCGCTTGGCCTCCAGGTCTTTGTTCTGACTAATCAGCTGCTTCACACGCCAAGCAAGCTCCTGCTCAATGGCCTGCAGCGCTCCTTCCATCCGGTCCGACGGCGTGACGAAATGTTTGGCGGGATAAATGTAAAGGTGCTCCAGCTCACGAACCACGGAAAACTTCACGCGGTCGAGCAGTGAAATGGCCGCGACCCGGTCACCGTCAAATTCAACGCGGTGCGGATTTTCTCCATAGGAAGGAAACACGTCCACATGCCGGCCGCGCACACGGAATGTGCCGCGCTTCAATTCCATGTCCACGCGTTGATACTGAATGGTGACAATTTCCGACAAAAATTTTTCCCGGTCAAAGGTCTGGCCCTTTTCCACATGCACCAGCATGTTCTGCCAGTCTTCCGGCGCGCCCAACCCATAAATACAAGACACGCTGGAAACAATAATGGTGTCGCGGCGGGAAAGAATGGAGCTGGTGGCCGAAAGCCTTAAACGGTCCAGATCGTCATTGATGGAGGAATCCTTTTCAATGTAAGTGTCATTGTGCGCGATGTAGGCTTCCGGCTGGTAATAATCGTAGTAAGAAACAAAATATTCCACAGCGTTTTCCGGAAAAAACTCTTTAAACTCCGAGTACAGCTGGGCAGCAAGCGTTTTATTGTGAGAAATGATCAGCGTGGGTCTCTCCAGGCGCTCGATGACATTGGCCATGGTAAAAGTCTTGCCCGATCCGGTAACGCCAATCAGGACCTGCTTGTCATGGCCGCTCTGGAAGCCTTTGACGATTTTATCAATGGCCTGGGGCTGGTCGCCCTTGGGCTTCATGTGCTGGGAAAGTTTGAAAATGGACATGCTTCTATTCTATCAAAAGAGAAAAATCCAGGCAGGTCACAGAGTGGGTCAGCGCGCCAATTGAAATCTGGTCAACGCCCGTGGCGGCATAGACAGCAACGTTGGATTCGTTAATGCCGCCCGATGCCTCAAGAATAATTTTACGGTTTTCTCTGCGCGCAGTCTTCACCGCGGCCCGAAGCTGTGCTGGTTTGTAATTGTCGAACAGGATAACTTTGGGTTTCATTTTCAGGGCCAGCAGGAGTTCGCGTGTGTTGCGCACTTCGATTTCAAATTTCCCCGCGGCCTTTTTGAGATTTTTCAGATTGCCGTGAACGCGGTGGTTTTCTTTGACAAAAATAGCGTCATACAGCCCCATGCGGTGATTGTGGCCGCCGCCTGTTTTAACAGCGTATTTTTCCAGGCCGCGTAAAAGCGGTGTGGTTTTACGCGTGTCGAGAATTCGAACCCGGTATTTTTTTGTTTTTTTGACAAAGGAAGCTGTGCGCGTAGCAATACCGGAAAGATGTCCCAGAAAATTCAGCGCGGTGCGCTCGGCCGCAAGAATAGAGCGTGTGCTGCCCTGAATTTTAAGGACTTTCTGATTTTTCCGGACCGCCGCGCCTTCACGCGCAAGCAGCCGGACTTTCAAATTGGGGTCCGCGGCTTTGAAAACTTTCAGCGCCACTGGCCCGCCGCAAAAAACACCCGCCTGGCGCGCCAGGATATAGGCCGCGGCACGCGCCCGGGAGGGAATCAAAAGCCTGGAAGTGACATCACCTTTTCCAAGGTCTTCTTTTAAGGCTTCTTTGATCACTTGCGCTTGACCGTGCATCCCACACTTTTGGTGGAAGCTGTAGGCACCGCGGCGCCGGAAAGCAGGGCGTCGAGCGCTTCGCGAACGTAATGTTTTTTGGGTTCGTCATTCCCCCAGCCCTGATCATCCACCGCGCCTTCGTAAGCCAGATTTCCCTGCGCGTCCATGATAAAAATATGCGGCGTCGTAAGCGCGCCAAACTGGTCAGCAATTTTATTGCCCGGGTCGAGCAAAATGGGATATTTAAGTTTGCGTTCCGCCGCGGTTTTCTGGATTTGCTCCGGCGTTTCAGTTTTGTTGGAATCGATACCGTAAATGGCCACGCCTTTGCCGGCATACTCTTCCGCAAGTTTGGCCAGGCGGTCTTCATATTTCACCACAAACGGACACTGCGCGGACCAGAAAACCAGCATGACTGGTTTTCCTTTCAGGCTTGAAAGCGAAACACTTTGGCCGTCGATCCCCTTAAGCGTGAAATCATCGACCGGCTTGCCGATGGCCACAGCTTTTTTGTCCGTAAAATCAGCAAAAGCTGCGCCGCTCGAGATCATCAGAAGCATCAGAATAAAGGCTGTTTTTTTCATTTCTTCCTCCGAAATGCTTTTACTAAAGGGGGTTCGACTTCCTTTTCAAATTTAATAACTCAAACCTGCGCGGATGTGAGTTATGTGAGAATTTATATGTTACCTTTTAATTAAGATCATGAAAACAAGAATCCTGCTCGTAGACGACGACACGGACATGCTGGAAGTCCTGGGTGTGCTCCTTGAAGCTGAAGGCTATGAGGTCTTCAAGGCACGCAACGCGGAAGAGTTCAGCGACCAGGCCTCAGTCCGCTACCATCAGATGATTAACCTGGATATTGACCTGGGCGGCACCAACGGACCAGAGGTCTACAGTGAACTTTTGCAAAGGGGCCTGGATCCTAAAATTCCCGTCATTTTTCTTTCAGGGCTTGTGTCGCCCTGGGACCAGTCGCCGGCCGGGGCTGGTAAGCGCTATGCCATGCACGCCAAGCCTTTTGAGCATGACCGCCTGATGAAAGACATCAGGAATTTGACCAAAACCCCGAACCCTTCAGCAAACTAAACAGCCGTTCCTTCGGAAGTCCCACCACATTGCTGTAGGACCCGCGGATTTTTCTGACAATTTTCGGTTTGAGCTGAATACCGTAAGCACCGGCCTTGTCTAGCACCGGTAATTTTGTAGCGTAATGCAGGATTTTTTTCAGCGGCCATTTTTTAAAGACCACTGACGTTTTATCGACCGCTGTGCGGATTCGTCCCGTTTTCCGGTCCAGCAGCGCCACACCCGTATAAACCCAGTGCGTGCGCCCGTTTAATTTCCAAAGCATCTGAAAAGCATGTTTTTCGGATTTGGGTTTCCCAAAAATTTCTCCAAAACCGTAGACGAGCGTGTCCGCGCCAAGCACCCAGCGCGCGTTTTTCGGAACGACAGCTTTCCGAGCCTTGCCTTCCGCGTGCTCCAGCACCAGTTTTCGCGGATGGACTTTTTTGGGCTTTTCGTGGTAGGTGGATTTGACTTTTTTGAAAGGAACTGTCCTCGCGGCCAGAATTTCTTGTCTTCTGGGAGACTTGGACGCGCGATAGAGCATTAAAGAAGGGACAACAGTTCCTGGTCAGCCAGAAGGACTTTTTCACCATCCGCGAGCTTTTCGCGCTCAGCCTGGATAATTTCCGCGGGCGCGTTTTTCACGAAATTTTCATTTGAGAGCCGGCCGCGAAGACCGTCCATCCATTTTTTAGCGTCCGTAATTTTCTTTTCAAGCCGCTGGCGCTCCTTGACCGGATCAATCACGCCTTCCTTCTCGATAAACAGGCTGAATTCAGGAAAAGCGGAACCGATATACTTCGCCTTGTCCGTGAGTTTGTCCGCGATTTGAAGGGATTCAATTTTCGCCATTTTCGCGAACTGCCCCCCCTTCCAGAACGTCTCAAAAATCTTCCTCGCCTTATCATCGCCTGTTAATGCGGCTTTGAGCTGCTGGCCTGGCGGCACATTAAATCGTGTGCGGAAATCACGGACCGCGCTCACCGCCTTCTGCAGGCTTTCCATCGCGTAGTCCGCTTCCGCGTCTTCAAATTTTCTTTTCGGCTCCACAGGCCAGGGAGCCAGCATGATCGATTCCGGCCACTCCTTGCCATCGGCGGCAATGCCTTTCAGGATGTTCCAGATTTCCTCAGAAATAAACGGCGCGAAAGGATGCAAAAGCTTCAAAATTCTTTCGAGCAAATAAAACAGCACTTTCTGGACATTTTCACGTTCCGCAGAAGGCGGGCCCGTAAAAGTAGCTTTGGCCAGCTCAATATACCAGTCACAGAAATCATTCCAGATAAAATGATAAACCTCACTCGATGCCTGGGCGAGATTAAAAGAAGAAAGCTGCCTGTCCACAGTTTGGGCAACCTGCTCAAAGCGGGACAAAATCCAGCGGCTTTCAAGCGACAGGCCCTTGAAATCGAAGTCCGCTTTCACGCTCCCCTTTTTAAAGTCCTGCAAATTCATGAGCACGAAACGGGAGGCGTTCCAGATTTTATTAGTAAAATTGCGGCCCACTTCAAACTTTTCACGCGACAGATAAACATCCTGGGCGGAAAGCATGATCATGCTGAAACGCAGCGCGTCCGCGCCCATTTCATCAATGACCTCGATGGGGTCAATCGCGTTTCCAAGCGATTTGGACATCTTCATTCCGCTCTGCGCGCGCACCGTTCCGTGAATGTAGATATTGTGAAAAGCGACTTCGCCGCGGAATTCAAGTCCGGCCATGATCATGCGCGCGACCCAGAAGAAAATAATTTCAGGCGCGGTGATCAGGTCCGTAGTTTCATAAAAATATTTCAGGTCTTCGGTTTCTTCCGGCCAGCCAAGCGTAGAAAAGGGCCACAGCCATGAGGAAAACCAAGTGTCCAGCACGTCCGGGTCCTGTGTGAGCCTGTGCCCATTGCAGGTGGGACATTTTGAGGGATTTTCACGCGAGACCACCACGCCTTTTTTGTCATCACCGTTGTAGCACGCTTCGCAATACCACACCGGGATCTGATGGCCCCACCAGATTTGACGCGAAATGCACCAGTCGCGGATTCCTTCCAGCCAGTTGGTGTAAACCTTGGTCCAGCGGTCAGGATAAAATTTGGTTTTTCCCTGGTGATGAGCTTCAAGTGCCTTGTCCGCCATCGGCTTCATCTTCACAAACCATTGCTTTGAAAGATAAGGTTCCACCACCGTATCGCAGCGGTAGCAGTGGCCAACCGAATGAGAATGCGGTTTTTTCTCAACAAAAAGTCCCTGCTCTTCCAAATCGGCAATGACTTTCTTGCGCGCTTCAAAGCGGTCGAGCCCGTTGTAAGGCCCGCCATTTTCATTGATCTTGCCATTCGGATGCATGACATTGACCTGCGGCAGATTGTGCCGGCGGCCCATTTCAAAATCGTTCGGATCATGCGCCGGCGTGACCTTGACCATGCCAGTCCCGAATTCCGGGTCCACGAATTCATCCGCGATCACTGGAATTTCACGGTTGATCAGCGGAAGGATAAGTTTCTTTCCAATCAAATGCTTGTAGCGTTCGTCATTAGGATTGACCGCGACCGCCGTGTCGCCCAGCATGGTTTCCGGGCGGGTCGTGGCCACCACAATATGGTCATTCGTGCCTTTGATGGGATATTTAATGTGATAGAAAAATCCGTTAATATCCTTGTGGGCGGCTTCTTCATCGGAAAGCGCGGTCTGGCAGCGCGGACACCAGTTAATGATATAGTTGCCGCGGTAAATCAGGCCGCGTTCATATAAAGTCACGAAGCATTCGCGCACGGCTTTGGACAGGCCTTCATCCATAGTGAAACGTTCGCGGGTCCAGTCGCAGGAAGCGCCCAGCCGGCGCAGCTGGCGTGTAATAGTATTGCCGTGGTCTTCTTTCCACTTCCAGACTTCTTCCAGAAATTTTTCACGGCCCAGATCGTGGCGGGACTTTTTTTCCTTCGCCAGTTTTTTCTCCACCACATTTTGTGTGGCGATACCTGCGTGGTCTACGCCCGGCACCCAAAGCGCGTCGCGGCCCTGCATTCGGCGCCAGCGGGTAAGAATGTCCTGAATGGAATTATTGAGCGCGTGGCCCATGTGCAGGATGCCTGTAACATTGGGCGGCGGAATAACAATGACATAGCGCTGTTCACGGGATTTTTTTCCTTCGCGATCGCTCTTCGGACGGAACCAGCCTTTGGATTCCCAAAGGCTATACCATTTGGATTCAACGCTCTTGGAGTCGTAACGTGACGGAAGGTCTGCCAGGGACATAATTAGAACCGGAAAAAGCTCCGCAGGGCCGGGAGAAAAAAGACGGAGACCAGGAAGCCAACAACGGCCACAGCCAGCAGGCCTTCAGTCGTTTTCAGCTTACCTTCAATCTCGTCCATTCTTTCCTGCATTTCTTCAACCTGGGATTTGAGCTCTTCGATTTCGGGATCAGGCATTTCAGCCCTTGAGAAGCTTGTACTGGATGGCTTCAACAAGCGCCTTCCAGCTGGCTTCGATGATATTTTCGTTCACGCCCACGGTAGTCCAGGTCTTTTCCTCGTCCCGGAATTCGATGAACACACGCACACGCGCGCCGGTGCCGCCTTCGGAATTGACCACACGCACTTTGTAGTCCGTAAGATGGATTTTTTCCACCACCGGATAAAATTTCAGGAGTGCGCCGCGCAGCGCCTGATAAAGCGCGTCGACAGGACCGTGCCCGGTGCCGGTATGGGGCTGCTGCTTGCCTTTGACAAGAACTGTAACATCCGCGGTCACACTCGGATTATCATCACCAATCTGCTCACTGCGGATACGCACGTCCCTGGTTTCGAAAAATTTCTTTTCACGGCCAAGTTCTTTCTGCACCAGCAGCTCAAAGCTGGCTTCCGCGGCTTCAAACTGATAGCCCTCATTTTCAAGTTTCTGGATGGCTGTCAGAATTTTCCGGGTCTCCGGCGATTCTTTCTGCAGGTCCAGATCGAGCTCCTTGGCTTTGAGCATGATATTGGTCTTGCCGCCAAGTTCTGAAACCAGATAACGGCGGTGATTACCAATGACGCGTGGATCCATGTGTTCATAGGTCTTCGCGTTTTTCATCATGGCATTGATATGCACGCCGCCCTTGTGGGCAAACGCACCGCGGCCGGTGAACGGCTGGTTGACATGCAGCGGCATATTGCAGATTTCAGAAACATAATGGGAAAGCGCCGTCACTTCCTTCAGCTTTTTGGGGGGCAGGCACGGAACACCCATTTTGGCCTGAAGAATGGCCAGGATGCTCAGAAGATTCGCGTTCCCACAGCGTTCGCCAATGCCATTGACAGTCCCCTGCACCAGGATCGCGCCTTCGCCCACAGCCTGCACGGAATTCGCGACCGCGTGCTCGGAATCATTGTGGCAGTGGATGCCCAGCGGTGTTTTGACCGCGCGGCGCACACGCAGAATGGCGCGGCGGATTTCATGGGGTAGTGTGCCGCCATTGGTATCGCACAAAGTGATATTGTCCGCGCCGGCCTTGGCCGCAGCCTGAATGGCCTTGATGGCGTATTCGGGGTTGGCCTTGAAACCGTCAAAGAAATGCTCGGCATCATAG
>CAZKMJ010000085.1:0-9601 GCA_964553835.1 uncultured bacterium | reverse complement strand
GCTGAACGCCAGGAGGCAGGGCCTCAAGGCCGATGTTGACGGCCTGTGGCTGTCCAATCGGGCGCTTGACTTCATCACTAAAAGGCTGAACAAGATAATAAATTCCGGCCAAACCGGCCAGAAGCACAAGGATGGCCAGGGCCCAAAGTTGCTGTCCTTTTGTCATGGCCGGGATCACGCCAGGAAGGGGTGATTTTGTTTTGGGTTTGGCAACCTGTGGCTCAATCCTGGCCGGCACACGAAGTTCCTGCTGCGCAAGCAGGAGGAATACCAGATACAGGCCGGATATATTTTCATGCCGGTTGATGTCGATGCCGCCCACAGTCAGGATCACAGGCTGTTCAACAGTGCGCTCAAGCCGCAACTGGAATGAAATTTTTTTGCCGTGCGAACTGATCAACAGCGGATTGGGCTCACCGGTTTTGATTCCAAGAAAATTCCGCGCGCGCGCGCGAAGCCCGTCGCCAAACTCTTCCGCCGTCCCGCCCTGGATGGTCTGGGAAGCAGTTTCTTCATTACCATTGAGCCCGCGAAGGTAAGCCAGGTATTCACTGGTTTTTTTCATGACGTTAAAAATCACGGCCTGATTACTTTTATTTTTCGCGGACCAGTAGGTCTGGGTAAAAACTGAAGATCCGTCAAAAACCGTATACTCAGCGCCCGCTTTTTCGAATAGACGGTTCAGGATTTTCTCAGCCGCGCGGAAGGACTTCCATCCTGCCGGCCGCTCGTTGTAATAAAGCACTTCAAAATCCCGCGCCCACGCAATTTGGTACAAAGCCCTTTTCAGGTCCGCAATATCCGCTCCGCTCAACTTATTCTCTTCAGCGCGAAGCTCCGAGCGGTAATAAAAAGTCTTAAGCCGGTCCCAGACTTTGGTGAAATCACTACGGTCATCCTCTTTGAGATCCGCCAGAAAAGCATGCGTAGAACTTCCCAGGCTTCGGGCCGAAATATCGGAAGGGACCATAATCGCCCTGCTTGCAATCTGGTCTGGACCACGAATCGACTTTAAAGTGATTCGAAACCTGCTTTCTCCTTCACGTGTTCTCTTTGAATTTTTGATCCTTGAAATGTGGATCTCAAAACTGGAAGCTGCGATGGGCTGAATGTAAGCATTTTCATCCATACGAACTTCGGAGCGGGAAAAAATAAGGACGCTTTTATCATCCAAAGTCCGGCGATACAGCAGTTCCGGTTTTTTTCCAAGGTCAATATCCAGAGCCTGGTCGTGAATAGCCTGGGCAAGGGCCGCTGGACCGGCCGCATGTTTTGCCACAACTGTTTGGGAAAAAAGATTTTGAGGGACAGGCGCGTAAGCGCCATCCGTTCTCAAAATCAGGATTTTATTTTTCGGAACCCCCTTGGCGACCGTAACAACAGGCCGGTAAGCGCCCGGATGGCTGGTAGTCCTGTTGACGCGCGCGGTCAAAGCGTTTTCTACCAAATTACGTTTGGCTATAAGCGCCTGGACATGACTCCAAAGCAAAGCGTCTTTCTGAAGGTCCGATTCATCGCCCGCCTGGTCCAAGACTTCGCGATCTGTTTTCCGGACAAGCCTTTCAACCTGGGCAGGCGTCATAACGATTTCAGAATAAGCGCCCAGCGGCATAATGCTGTCAACGGTCAAGGGAGTGACGGCGCCATTGGGGTCCGCGAGGTCCGCTCGCACATCCGCGCTTGCCAGCACGTAAATATCATTGGTATCTTTTTGAGGAAAAATAACCGCCACCGCAAAAGTCGTGGCCGCACCAGGAGCCAGCAATGCCCGGTCCGCCATACTTTCAAGAAAACGTCCGGCTTCGTAAGCCGCTACTTTCAATTTCCAGATGATCGTCTGATCATCCATGTCCGGCGTCAAATCTTTCAAATGCTCCGCGAAAGCCTGCTTGGCATAATTCGCGGCTTTGCCGCCATCGGCCTGGCCTCCAACGCCATCCATAAGTTCTAAAATCACAACCCCATTTGATAAAACAGTAGAAAAACTCCGGTCCTGATTCCGGACATTTCTGGCTGCGTATTTTTGCCCCTGGGAAGTAACTTGAGCAATCATTTGATTACGGACGGGTTCAAGGACTCTAGCAATATTTAAAGGGGAATCAAAAGATTCAAGTTCCATAATCAAACTTTCCACACGGGCCTTGTCGCCGGCTCCTAAAGACTGCTTTGCCAGCCAATCCAGCATGCGGAAAGCGCGGTTTAAATGCTCAGGATCCTTTAATTTTGGCGTGGTTTTTTCATTTTCAAGCTGGTCAAGCCAGGTGGAAGAATCCCCGTAAGAAGCAAGATTTGTCAGTTCGCCTTCGATCAGCTTTAGCAAGCGGACTTGAAGCTCGGCGAGCGTATTTTGCGGGTAATTTGGATCAACTTCAGGACGAAACAGCCCGTAATGAGCTATGGGCACTGAAGTAAGCCGGCGCTGCCCCGAGACAAATTCAACCACAACCTGACCATAGTCATGCGGACCCGCCGGAGGCTGATACGTGACAACTTTGACTTTTTCAGACGCAGAAAGAAGCGGTATTGAAGGGTTGTAAGGATAAACGATATTGCCCGCGACTTTTTTGGCCAGATCTTCATATTCTTCATCCTGGGTTTCAGGAATTTTAAAAGTGCGCAACTCGGACCTGCCAGACTTTCTTGTCAATTCAGCATTAACAGGCCTGGTTTCGGAGCGGCGAAATTCCGCGATCAAAAGGCCGGGCCGACCAGAAATATCAACGGGTGTCATGGAATCAACCGTGAAACCATTGGCCTCCAAAAAGCTACGCGCTTCCTGCGCTGACTCAAAAATCTGGCCTGTCAGCCCGAGGAGCTTTTTGACATCCGCGTCGGGAATCTGAAACCTGGATGCAGCCGACCTTATCAAATTGGCCGTTCTGGATTCGAAAGGAGCGTATCTTGAGACATAATTCAGGTAAGAGGCGAACGCGGATTCAACCAACCGGTCAATCTGGTTCCGCATGTCAATAAAAGGAGCGCTGGTTTCTGGAGCATTGGTCCGCCTGAGCTCTTCAACTCCCAGCTTGATATCCTTGACCTCTTCACGGTCTTCAGGCCTTAAAACGTTCCACGTTTCGTCAATTGCCTCACGGTAATCAGCTTCTCCCGTCCTTCTCATCAGATACATCAGACAAAAAGTCAGAAAAACAACAAGGCCACGGACAGGCTCAAAAATAACGAAGCGGCCCCGGTCAATGACCGAATCTTTAAGATGGAAACCAAAAATAAAACGAGCGCCCGGAGCAGCAAATTTTTTCAGAATTTCCAGCGCTTTCTCACGCTCTGTATACTCGAGCGAGAAAAGACCGTAAATCACGTCCTGTGGAACGCGAACATCATGCTCCGTCAATTCCTCAACCGGTTTCAGCAGGAGATTGTAATCATTTTTTCCAAGCACAGACCCGGCTTTAGCAATCAGTTCCGGGTTAAGAGATGGCTCTACTACCGTGATCGGATAATCAACAGCAGGCCTCAATTGTTCACGCAAAGTCAGGGAAACATGGAGATTGCCGTCGCCAACCGCGAGAATACGGGCTCCTTCCCCGGCGGCTCTGATTAAACGCGGCAGCATGGCTTGCGAAGCGACAAAAGGAACCTCTTCATCAGGCGCGGGAGCATTGCCGAGGTTCTTGTTGTTGAGCTGACCCCAGGACTGGATCAGCAAGTCGGAGGCACGCGCTTCGGAACGTGACGGCCGGTAAAAAGCGGACAGTTTGTACGGCTCGCGAAATTCATCTGTGGTTAAAATATCCGTGCCGGATACACGGGCGATGATGTTAGAGGGCCGCAGAAGACCCATGACACTTTTCGTGTCCAGGCGGTTTTTGGAATCAAGCTCCTGCAGGCGCTGCATGAAATCTTCAATGTTTTTTTTCCAGCGGCCGGTAAAAGAATCTTTTCCGTCCCGCAAGGTCTCATCAAGGAATTGCAGGTAGCGGCCTGCTTTTCCGGTCTGCTCATTTTCCGCAAGGTCACGGATGACCTGGTCACGCCATGATTTCAAAAAAAGCGCCGGTTCAATGGAGGTCTTAACAAGATCGTCCCGGAGCGCGCGCGTGAATGCATTCGAGATGGAAAGTTTTCCGTTTTCAATTTTAAGATATTTTTTCCAGGAAACATCTCCGGCCATCTGAGAACGGTAAAGGCCCGGCTCCGGTTCTTTTTCGATCTCCGGCATGATGACCACGTAGGAAATTTTGTTTTGCTTGAGCTTGTCCTTCATGCCCTGAGTGTGAAAACCGCCGGAAACAAGAATGGCCTGCTGCTGGCCTTTTTCTTTCATCAGGGAAACGAGATTTTCAAAAAAAGCAGCGTCACGTTTTTCAGCGTTTTTGTAAAAACCCGCGTGGAATCTCAGGGCAGCCTTCCGGTTAAATCGCAGGCCACGTACTTCGGTCCATTCCTCGTGGCTCAGTTCGAGCTTAGTCATTTTCGCCAGCAAGTCCAGCCTATGGCTTTTGCGGTCCAAGGCCCGCTGCTTCTCATCCGTGAAAAGCTGTTCCTTGACCAATGTGGCGTAAGACTCGAATTCCGAAAATACCTTTGTCCCCTCCATTTTGCGAAGGTGGGCATGGCGGTGCAGTAGACGTTCCAGCGCTTGAGACATGGAAACCGGAATGTGATAACGGGCAGCGGTTTCTTTCAGGTAAAGGGCGAAATCTTCCGGCGCGATGCGGGAGATCAGGAATGATTGATAGCGGTCATTGAAGATTTTCTTTTGAGCTTCAGGAAATTTTTTGAGATCTTTTTTTACAGTTTCGGCGATTTTCCGGATTTCCGGCTCATACGCGGCCGAAACAGTCCGCATCTCACGGACCAGGGCGTCAAGAGCGCTGCCTTTTTCAGGCGCTCTGACCGCCGCCAGCTTTTCCAGGACCTCGGCAAAGCCGTCCGCGTCTTCGTAAAACGCGCGAAGCGCCTGATCAACCTCATAAAGTTTTTCCGGATAGGTTTCTTTTTTCTCTTTTTCGATTTTTTCGCGGAGGATTTCATTGTTTCTGGAAATCATTTCCTGGTTTTTCATGGCGCGCTCATAAAGCGCCAATCCTTCCTGGTAAAGGTCCCAGTTTTCGACACCGTGATACACGGCGGTCGTATCGTTCAACAATGCGGCAGCGGCGCCGCCGGCCAGCTCGCCTTTTTCCGCGTAACGCTCCAGGGCCCTGCGCAGGCCTTCCTGATCAGGAAAACTTTTAAAGATCCGCGGATCCAGCTCGGAACTCGCACCTTCAAGGCCGGTCAGTGAAACACCATACTGTTTTTGAAAAAAATCGATCAGGACTCGGATATTTTTCTGAGCATCAGGCACCGAGTGCGCGTCTTGCACCAGGACAACAGTTTTACCCGATTCGCCTTTATAGAGATCCTGAATGGTCCCCGTATTTTCAGGCAGGCGGATTTGGGCTGGGTCCAAGGGAATGTCTTTCGAAAAGACGGAAGCCGGGCGTGTAGGCCGGGCAAGAGCCGGCACAGGCTTAAGGCTGGTCGCCAAAAAAGTTACGGCCAGAAAAAGAGATAAAAATCTCGTGTGTTTTTTTATTATCGTCATTGATTGGTTCCCTCAGCGCCGAGGGTTGGGAAGATGCTTTTGAAAAGTCTGACGAAAGATACCACATGGAAGGGCGGTTTCCAATAAGGGGCTGTATAGGGAGAAAAGCGGTCTAGCTTAAGATGCTAAAAACTAGCATTAGCTAGCTCGAAAATAGCAAATTTTTGGAGGAAACTGCCCGGCCTGGACTCGAACCAGGAATCATGCCTCCAAAGGGCAGTGTGATACCATTTCACCACCGGGCAATAAAAGGAAAATCAAAAACTGGAACAAACCAGGATCTTGTTCCGGGGGAAATCCTTGCGCAGCTTTTCCGCGAATTGCCGTGCCGCGCGCAGATCGGGAAGGACAGAAAACAACGTGGGGCCGCTCCCCGTCATCCTGCTGGCCCGCACGCCTTTTTGATGGAGCTTTTTCAGCTGCTTTCCCAGCGAAGGCCGCAGCCGGAATGCCGGATTTTCCAGATCATTTTCAAGCAGGGGCGCTGCCTTTGCGACCTGTTTTTTCTCCAGCAAATTGAAAACGAGTTTAACGGCGCTGTTTACCTTTGTCAAGGAAACCGCCGGGAGCTTTTTGGGCAGATTGCGGTAAACCTGCGGCGTTGAAAGACCTTCGTCCGAAACCACAAGAGTCAGGCCATACTTGCTGCGTGAAGGCATGGCTTTAAGTTCGTCGCCAATGCCGCGGCCCAAAGCCTGGGACGTTTCCATCAGGAAAAAGGGTACGTCCGCGCCAAGGCGTGCACCTATCTTCATCATTTTCCCGCGTGAAAGCGGAAGGTTGTAAATTTTTTTCATTCCCAGCAGGAACGCGGCCGCGTTGCTCGATCCCCCGCCAAGCCCCGCGCCCATCGGGATCCGCTTCACCAGTTTCACTGAAACCCCGCCCAACCCCGGAAATTCTTTTTGAAGCAGCCGGTAGGTTTTGACAATCAGATTGTCTTCCCCGTTTGAAAGTTTCTGTTTCAGGCCGGATTTGACCACGCAGCTCAGGCGGATGCCGGATTTCTGCTTCTTTAAAGTGAGGGAATCCGCAAGCGAAAGACGGCGGAACAACGTGACCAGCTCGTGATAACCATTGGGCCGGCGGCCAGTAACTTTGAGGTAAAGATTGATTTTGGCAGGACTTTTAAGGGTGAGGGACTTCATAAAAAAAGGGCTGCTCCGTTTCTGGCGGAGCAGCCCCAAGGTGTTACGACCAGGATTTCTTCTTGTGGCGGTGCTTACGCAGTTTCTTCTTGCGCTTGTGTTTGTTCATTTTCTTTTTGCGCTGTTTGCGTGCCCAAGGCATTCGTGAACCTCCCGGTTTGGTCGTTTAAGGAATAACTTTGTTTAAAGGGTACTCAATGATTCCGGACGCGCCCGCTGCTTTCAAAGCGGGAATGATCTCGCGCACCACAGACTCATCAATAATAGTATCGACATCGCACCAGCCTTCTTCAGATAAAGCTGATACGGTGGGTGTTTTCAGGGCCGGAAGAATCTTAAGGATATTGGGCAGGTCTTTCTTGGCCACGTTCATTTTGAGGCCCACTTTTTCCTGCGCGCGAATGGCGCCCTGCAGAAGCATCACAATGTTATCCATCTTCTTTTTCTTCCAGGCGTCCTGATAGCTTTTTTTGTTGGCAATGAACTTCGGCACCGAAGTCAGGATGGTGTCGATAATCTTCAGATTGTTGGCGCGCAGGCTGGAGCCGGTTTCGGTGGCTTCCACGATGGCGTCCACAAGACGGGGCGGCTTGACTTCAGTCGCGCCCCAGGAAAACTCCACCTCGGCCTTCACATTGTTCTTTTTCAGATAATTTTTCGTGGCATTCACAAGTTCCGTGGAAATCTTTTTGCCTTCCAGGTCCTTGACGCTTTTAAAGGGAGAGTCATTGTGCACGGCCAGCACCCAGCGGACAGGGTTGCGGGTGCGCTTGGAATACTGAAGTTCACACAACTCCTGGACTTCCGATTCATTCTCCAGGATCCAGTCATGGCCGGTCAGGCCGCAGTCAGTAATGCCGTCCTCAATGTAGCGGGACATTTCCTGGGGACGGAAAAGGATGACTTCCAGCTCCGCATCGTCCACCGAGGGGAAATAGGAGCGGGAACCTACCCCAATAGAAAAACCGGCCTTTTTGAAGAGCTGATAGGTGGCTTCTTCAAGGCTTCCCTTGGGAAGGGCGATTTTGAGCTTGTTTTTGGCTTCAGACATAAGGGTCGGATTTTATCTTTTTGCTTGTGGGGTGTCAACAGCAGGCTTTATACTTGCCGCCTTATGGAAAACTCCCTGGGCCAGACCCTGGCCTCCTATGTCAGCGCCGGCCTGGGCGCTTTTCTGGCTATTGCCATTGGTGTGTCCCACCGCCAGCTGTGCGCTTTGATCAGTTTTGCGGCCGGGACCCTGCTTTCCACCGCGGTATTCCATATCGTTCCTGAGGCCCTTCACAGCGTTCCCTGGCCCCATCTGCTGATTGCTTTTGCCAGCGGCTATGCCCTTTTCTTTCTGATCAGCAAATATGTGACCCATGTTTGCCCTGCCTGCGCTGCCTCTCATTTTGAGCACCAGCAGGACGAACCTGCATCAAAATTCCGCAACGTGTTCTTTCTGCTCGCCATCGCGCTGAGCATTCACAGCGCCATGGACGGCGTTGCCATTGCGCTTGGCAAGGAAATGGGTGAGGCCCATCAGCATTCGATTTTTTTCGCCGTGGCTATCCATAAACTGCCGGAAGGCCTTGCGCTTTGCGCCCTGCTCCTGAAGTCTGGTTATAAAAGCGCTGCGGCTCTGGTCACAACCCTGCTTTTTGAAATTTCAACTTTGGTGGGATGGCTGATCGGATTTGAGCTGCTGAAGACCGGAGTCGGAACGGAATGGATTGATCTTGTCATGGTCCATGTTGCCGGCGGGTTTTTATATCTGGCGCTTCACGCCACCATCAATGAGGCTAAGGACCACTCCCCGAAACTGGTGTTCGGGTTCTTCCTGATTGGCTTTTTGTTTATGGCCCTGGTCAGCTGACCGCTGCACGACCTCCCTGGTCGTAAGCGGTTGTACTCGCGGCTTATGCGCAAGGACTAGCCTGCCAGCCCTCTTACCTTCGAAAAAACCGCGTAAGCCACGAACAAAGCAACAAATGCCAGCCCATAAGTCAGCGCGAAGTTCATTTTCAGCCAGCGATTTAAAATAAAAGGCAGGAAAAATACAAGCGAGAGCGGAACGGCTGTCACGATGGAAACCGCGTATTCATTGAGTTTTTCCATATCGCGGTACTGCCAATAGGCAAAAGCGATCCCTAGCACGGACATCAGCGGCAGGGCCGTCAAAAATCCCGCCAGCGGCGCATTTTTCCCCGCGAGCCAGGAAACAGAAGCAATAATCAGCCCTGAAAGAACAATTTTAAAAATAAAAAACGCCATTAGAAATCTTTCCCGCCAAGGTGCTTGTTCACTTTGGACCACACAATCAAGACAATCAAAGTAAGCGCGGTGGTCATGATGGCCGGATGATACTGGCCAAGACCGCACGCAAGCCCGATGCCGGCCGCGGTCCAGACCCCTGCCGCGGTGGTCAACCCCTTGATGTCCTTCTCCTGACGCATGATCGCGCCCGCACCCAGGAAACCCACGCCGCTAATGACCTGCGCCGCGATGCGTGACGGGTCCACAGACGCCACTTTTTGGTAAACTTCAAACACATCAATGGAAACAATCATGGCCAGCGCGGAGCCAAGCGAAACAAGCGCGTAAGTGCGGACGCCCGCGTCCTTGCCGTGACTTTCACGTTCAAGGCCGATCAACCCCCCCAGCAGCGCGGCCATTGCCAGCCGGATTGTCATGTCCAGATCATGCGCGGAAACCGGAATCGCCATTCTTTCCTCCGATAACCCGGAACTTCAAGTTCCGGGTTGGTTATCGCACTGAGACTTAAGTCTCAGTGCCGATCCTTACCCATCTTTAAGTTGGGCAGACCCGTCAAAGCCCAATTGGGTTTTTTCTTCGATTTTTGGAAAATTTCCCAGCCCCGGCGCGCGATCATGCCCGCGTTGTCCAGGCTCAGGATCCT
>CAZKMJ010000084.1:0-9649 GCA_964553835.1 uncultured bacterium | reverse complement strand
GACCAACGATGCATGCGTGTTTCTGAAAAAGCCGAACATTTACGGTTCTATTTTCCGCTTTGACGGTCTTGCCACTGTTTTCAATCCGCCGGAAGGGCCGTGCTACCGCTGTCTTTATCCGGAACCGCCTCCGCCGGGCATGGTCCCGAGCTGCGCGGAAGGTGGCGTGCTGGGTGTGTTGCCGGGCGTGATCGGCACTATCCAGGCGACGGAAGCCATTAAAATTATCACGGGCGTGGGCCGCACGTTGTCAGGCCGTCTCATGGTCTATGACGCGCTGCAGATGACTTTCCGCGAGTTGAAAATTCGTAAAGACCCAAGCTGCCCGGTGTGTGGCACAAATCCCACAGTCACCAAGCTGATCGATTATGAAGTGTTCTGCGGATTGAACCGCGGCGCCGCAAAGCAGAGCGCGGTGCAGGAAATTTCCGTCCAGGACCTGAAGAAGATGCTCGACGGCAAGGAAGATTTTGTTTTCATCGACGTGCGTGAACCTTTCGAGCATCAGATTGCGCACCTTAAAAACGCCAAGCTCATTCCGCTGGGCCAGATTGAAAAACACCTGCCTGAGCTTGAGAAGTTCAAGGATAAGGAAATTGTCGCGCATTGCCACCACGGCGGCCGCAGCCGCAGGGCGCTTGAATTCCTGAATACCAAAGGGTTCAAGAAGCTGAAAAATGTGGCTGGCGGTATCGATGAGTGGTCGATCAAGATCGACCCGAAAATTCCGCGTTATTAGGAGCCGCCATGGCCTCCTTCTGGGAGCAGGTCCGGTCTGATTTCCCGCTGACGAAAACTTCCATTTATCTGGACCACGCTTCGGGCGGCCCCATTCCACGCCCGGTTTACGAAAAAACCTCGCAGTATTACACCGAACATCACCTTGAAGCGGACTTCGCGTGGCCCCGTTGGATGCGCCGCCGCGAGGAAATCCGCGAAAAGGCCGCGCGTTTTATCAACGCCGAGCCTTCTGAAATCGCTTTTGTCTCCAACACATCCCATGGTATGAACCTGGTGGCCGACCTTTTGGCAGGTGAGGGCCAGGTGCTTTCCAATACCTGCGAATTTCCTTCTTCAACATTGCCGTGGTTGTGGCGCAAGGCGAAAATGGTTTGGCAGGAACCGGAAAAAGACGGAGCGCTTCCGGCTGCGAAGCTGAAAAAACTTTTGAAGCCGGGCGTGAAAACCATTCTGAGCAGCTTTGTGCAGTACGGCACCGGTTTTCGCCAGGACCTGGAAGCTGTGGGCAAGGCCAAGGGAAACCGTTATTTTGTCGTTAATGCAACGCAGGGCTTTGGCGCGTTTCCCGTGGATGTAAAGAAGTGGAACGCAGACTTCCTGTGCGCCAACAGCTACAAGTGGTTCATGGCCGGCTATGGCGGCGGCATTCTTTACGTGAACAAGAAGCATTTGAACAATCCGAAGCTGAGGCCCGCGGGCGTGGGCTGGCGCAGTATGAAAAATCCGGAAGCCATGGACAACCGCAAGCTGGATCTGAAACCCGAGGCCTCGCGTTATGAGTTCGGCTCGCCGGGTTTTCCCGTGATTTTCACCATGGGCGCGGCCATTGATTATTTTAATTCCATCGGCATGGAGAAAATCGGGAAAAGGGTGCTTGAGTTGACGGATTTCGCGGTTGAAGGGCTAAAAAAGTCCGGATTTGAAATTGTTTCACCCCGAGGCCCGCACAGCTCCGGCATTGTCATTTTCAACGCGCCCAACCCTGAGAAATTGCAGAAAAAACTGCTGGCGGATAAAATTTATATTTCGGTGCGCGGTGGGAAGCTCCGCATCGCGCCCCATTTTTATAACAGTTTTGAAGATCTTCAAACTTTTTTAAAGAAAGCGTCCATCTATCGCTAATGCATTTCCGCGCGCGTTTTATTTTTTTATTGGGTCTGGCCCTGGTGCTTTTCCTGCGTACCAGCATCATTGGCATGGCGCTGGAGCCTTTCCTTGAGCAGAAGCTGAGCTACCTGTTTGGAACCAAAGTTTCCATGCGGGTTCTGCGTATTGACCCTTTTAACGGCAAGGTCAAGATCAAGGAATTTATCATCGACAACCAGCCGGAATTCAGCGACAGGCCGCATTTTAAAACTGGGCTGGAGTTTACCATTTCTTTTTCCGAGCTTTTCCGCAAGCATGTGCTGATCGACAGCCTGATCCTGCATAACGGGTATTTTCTTATTGAAAAAAATATCCATGAGAACGGGGATGAAATTACCAATATCCGCACCTGGATCAACCATATGAAGGCCTTGGGCGGTTCGGAAGAAGAGCAAAAGCCGGAAGAGAAAAAAGAGGGCGGCTGGAAAGTCACGCTCAACCGCCAGGTTTTGGACAATGTTATTTTTATTTATGAAAGTTATTACCTCAAAAACCACGGGCTGTTTAAGCGCTACGCGTTTGAGAATCTTTATGGCGAGCTGGTAGGTTTTGAATGGCCAACTCCGGATCCGGGGAAGCTGACCCAGCCGGTTTCGGCGCGAGGTTTTATCGGCATGACGAGACCCGCGCCGGTTTGGGCCAAGGGTATGGCCAATTTTGCCTCTGACACGGTGAGTTTTGACCTGACGGGTGAAATCCGCGGCGGTTCCATGACCGAATACCAGTTTTTCTGGACCGGTCTCCCGGTCAAGGTGGTCAAGGGGGAGTATGATCTTTACGCGCACGCGGTATGTGACAAAGGGCGTCTTAAATGGGACAATGATCTGATCATCCGTAACTTGCGCTTGAAGAACAAACGTACGGCCTCAGCTTTTATCTGGGGCCTGCCCATTCAGGCTTCGATCCGTTTCCTGGAAAGCCAGAAGACGATCGAATTGAAAGTGCCTGTGGAGGGGGACGTGACTAACCCCGCCTATGATCCGGGGCTGGGCCGGGCGTTTCAGGAAGCGCTGACGCGATACACGCAGACCGGCATGAAAGCGCTTAAAATGCCCGTCAAGCTTATGGCCAGGACGGGCGAAGAAGTAGTGGTCGCGCCCGTAAAGGTGGTTGAAAAAGTTTCGGATATAGTCAAAAAACCCTGGTCCAAAGAAGGCGACAAAAAAGCGGAAGAAGAAAAATCATGAAAATCGGAGTTGTTCTTTCGGGGTGCGGATTCATAGATGGAGCTGAAATTCATGAATCTGTTCTTACGCTTCTTGCCATTCACAGGAACGGCGCGCAGGTTGTATGCATGGCGCCCAACATTGACCAGATGCATGTGGTCAACCATTTAACCGGAAAAGAAACCGGCGAAAAAAGAAATGTGCTGGTGGAAGCCGCTCGCATTGCCCGCGGGAAAATCCAGGACATAAAAAACGTCAAGGCCGATGATGTGGACGCGCTGGTGTTTCCAGGCGGTTATGGCGCAGCCAAAAACCTTTGCGACTTTGCGGTGAACGGCGCGGATTGCAAGGTCCAGCCGGACGTTGCTAAACTCGCGCGTGAAATGCACAAGGCCGGCAAGCCGCTTGGTTTTATCTGCATCGCGCCTGCGCTGGCTGGGAAAATTTTTCAGGGTGAAGGTATGACCCTGACTATTGGCAACGAAAAAGAGACGGCTGAGGCCATCCGCAAAATGGGTCATCAGCACCAGGACTGCGGCGTTCGTGAAGTTTCGATTGATAAGAAAAATAAAATCGTAAGCACGCCGGCTTATATGCTGGCGCAGAACCTTGCTGAAGCAGCCGACGGCATTGAAAAGCTGGTCAAAGAGATCATCTCTATGGGGAAAAAATAATGGGAAAACATTCCGGTTTTGTCGCCATCATTGGGCGTCCAAATGTGGGCAAATCCACGCTTCTTAATTATATGGTAGGCGAAAAGCTCGCGGGTGTTTCCAACAAACCGCAGACCACCCGCAATCCTGTGCGCGGGATTTTAACGCGCCCGCAGGGCCAGATTGTTTTTGTGGATACGCCGGGACTTCACGATCCGCGCGACCCATTGGGTAGCTGGATGGTCAAGGAAGTAGACAAGGCGCTGGACGGCGTGGACCTTGTTTACTGGATGGTTCTGCCTGTGCCGCCGCACCCGTACGAAGAAAAGATCCTGGAGAAGGTAAAGAGCTTCAAAATCCCCGTTTTCCTGCTGATCAACCAGGTGGACAGGTATCCCAAGCCGGATATTCTTCCGGTGCTTGAGTATTATGATCAGGCGCACAAATTCACGGAACTCATTCCGATTTCTGCCAAGCTGGGGGACCAGGTGGGTCTTCTTGAGCAGAAAACTTTCGACAATCTTCCGGAGCAAGACCCGTTTTTTCCTGAAGACCAGATTTCCGACCAGAATGAACGTTTCATTGTCACGGAAATCATTCGCGAAAAACTTTTCCGGTTCACAGAGCAGGAAGTGCCTTATTCCACAGCTGTCACCGTGGACGCGTTTAAGGAGAAAAGCGAACGGTTGCTTCACATCCAGGCCACCATTGTGGTGGAAAAAGATTCCCAAAAGGCCATCGTCATTGGCAAGCGGGGCGACATGCTCAAAAGAATTGGCACGGCCGCGCGTGAGGACCTGGAACAGACGCTTGGCCGAAAAATTTTCCTGGAAATCTGGGTCAAGGTTATCAATGACTGGAAAAAGAACCGGGGATCTTTAAAGGACCTGGGTTACGAATGACGCTTTCGCTCTTGATGTGCCCGCCGGAGCACTTTGAGATTTCCTACGAAATCAATCCGTGGATGAGCGTCAAGCGCCAGGCGGACAAGGCCAAAGCGCAGGCGCAATGGAAGAAATATTACGACCTTCTGACCAAAACCCTCAATGTCCGCGTGGAACTCCTGCCCGCCGTGGAAGGCCTGCCCGACATGGTATTTACCGCCAACGCTGGCCTTGTCTACAAACGTATTTTCATCCGCAGTAATTTCCGGCACAAACAGCGCCGAGGCGAAGAGCTGTATTATGAGCAGTGGTTCCGCCGCAAAGGGTACATTGTCAAAACAATTGACCGGCCTTTCAGCTTTGAAGGGGAGGGCGACGCGCTTTTCATGGGCAGCGAGCTTTACACTGGTTTTCATTTCCGCTCCGACGTGGAAGCTCATGACGCGGTTTCTGGCCATATTAAAAAAACCTATTTCGCGCTCGAGCTGACCGACAAGCGTTTTTATCACCTCGACACCTGTTTCGCGCCGCTTGATGAAAAATCCGCGCTGGTTTTCATGCCCGCGTTTGAAACCTATGCCCAGCTTGTCCTGCTTGAAAATATTCCCGACGTGATCAGCGTGCCTGAAAAAGAAGCGCTGAATTTTGCCTGCAACGCCCTGGTGATTGGAAAAGATGTGGTCATGCCGGAAAACTGCCCGGAAACCGTTCGCCAGCTTGAATCCCGCGGCTTCAACGTTTATCCATTGGATTTTTCGGAGTTCATGAAGTCCGGCGGCGCGGCCAAATGCCTGGTTCTGAAAATGAGGGACATCCATGGTTAAAGCGGTCGCGCTTTTGTCCGGCGGTGTGGATTCCATGCTGGCCATTGCCATCGTCAAGGAACAGGGCGTAAAGATCGAAGCCGTTCATTTTCAAACCATGTTTGGCTGCTGCAAGGACGACGCGCGCCAGGCCGCGTACCAGCTTGGAGTGCCGTGCACTCTTTTGAAAGTTGGCGATGATTATTTAAAGATGGTGGAAAATCCCAAATATGGGTATGGCCGCGGCGTAAATCCCTGCGTCGACTGTCGCAGCTACATGTTTGTGCTGGGAAAGAAATTCATGGAGCAGGTCGGCGCGGACTTCCTGATTTCAGGCGAAGTGCTGGACCAGCGTCCTATGTCGCAGAAAAAAATCGATTTCCAGCGGATTGAAACGGATTGCGGACTGGAAGGAAAAATCCTGCGGCCTTTGTCCGCTCAGCGGCTAGCTCCCACGGAAGCGGAGGAAAAAGGGTGGGTCGACCGTTCCAGGCTGTTTAATATTCATGGCCGTTCACGTAAACTCATTTTTGATTTGGCCAGAAAATACGGGATTGAAGAGCCTCCTTCGCCCTCCGCCGGCTGCGCGCTGACTTCGCCGGCATTCGCCAAGAAAGTTCGTGACGTATTCGACCATCATCCGGATTACAGCCGCTGGGAATTTGAAATTCTGAGGATGGGCCGGCATTTCCGGCTGGACGACACGACGAAGCTCGTTATTGCCCGCAACGAAAACCAGAACGCGTATCTGGAGGCCCTGCATCCGGAAGGAACGTTTCTTTTGACATGCAGGAATTTTGGCGGCCCGCACGCGCTTTTAATCGGCGCGGACCGTGAAAAAAATTTGGCGCTTGCGGGATCGATCATCCTCCGTTATGCTCAAAAACCCTTTCCGGAAACCTGCGAAATTCAGGTGGAAGGCGGGGCAGAAACCCAAACATTTCAAGTGGCCGCTCAGGCGGAAGAAGAAAGGATCGACCTTCTAAGGATCGTATGAATACGCCGGAAATCAAAGCTGTGATTTTTGACATGGGAAATGTTCTTATTAATTTTAACGCTCGCAAGTCCGCCAAAGCGTTCGCGAAAGCGTGCAAAGTTTCTTTCGACAAGGTTTGGGAGCATTTTTTTATCTCGCAGACCGAAAAGGCCTACACCCGCGGTGAAATCACCAGCCGTGAATTTTACAATCACTCCCTCCAGGCCCTGGAAGTCCCCGTGACTTACAAGGAATTCAGCCGTTACTGGAATGATATTTTCTGGGAAAACGAGGGGATGGAAGAAGTCCTGAAAAAGCTGAAAAAAAACTATCCGCTTTTTCTGATTTCAAATACCAACAAGCTTCATTTTGATCATATCAAAAAGAATTTCAAAATCGTCAGGCATTTTAAACGACTTTTTCCTTCGCATGAGGTCGGCCACCGCAAGCCCTGCCCGAATATTTACAAAAGCGTCCTGAAAAGCATACGCCTCAAGCCTGAAAACACGGTGTTTGTGGATGATATTGAGAAATTCGTGGTAGGTGCACGCGATTGCGGCATGCATGCCATCTTGTTCAAGAATCCCCGCCAGCTGGTCCGCGAGCTCAAAAAGATGGGTGTCAAAGTCTGAAATTTTCTTGACCGGGCCGTTATAATAAGAGCCATGGGAAATATGTTTAAAACGGTCTTTTTGCTGACCGCTCTCACTCTTCTGATGATGTTTTTCGGCCAAGCCATTGCCGGCCATGATGGCATGGTCATGGCTTTCTTTTTTGCCTGCGCCATGAATTTTTTCGCCTACTGGTTCAGCGACAAGCTGGTCCTTTCCGCCTATCGCGCCGAGCCGCTTTCCGAGCATGATGCGCCCGAAGTTTACAGTATCGTGCGTGAGCTGGCGCAGGAAGCGCGCATCCCCATGCCGCGCGTTTATATGATCCCGTCCGCAAGCCCAAATGCTTTTGCCACGGGCCGCAACCCTAAAAACGCGGTCGTGGCCGTTACCCAGGGGATTTTTGACCTTCTGAACCGTGAAGAACTCAAAGGCGTGCTTGCACATGAAATTTCCCACGTCCTGAACCGTGACATTTTGATTTCTTCGATTGCTGCCACACTTGCCGGCGCGGTCAGTATGCTGGCTAATATGGCGCGCTGGGGTCTGATGTTTGGCGGCGGCCGGCGCGACAATGAACGCGATGTCAATCCGGTCGCTCTGCTTTTGATGGCGATCCTGACGCCTATCGCCGCGACTTTGATCCAGCTTGCGGTGTCACGCTCGCGCGAATATGGCGCGGACGAAACCGGCGCGCATCTTTGCGGCAATCCTCTTTATCTGGCCAGCGCGCTGCGCCGCCTTGAAGGTGCTTCACAACGTGTCCGCATGCGGGAGGCCGAACCTTCCAGCGCACATCTTTTTATCGTCAACCCTTTGAAGGGGGACGGACTGATGGCTTTGTTCAGCACTCATCCGCCCATGGAAGAAAGGATCGCGCGCCTGGAAAAAATGGCAGGCGCGTCCGCCGGGAGATAAATTTTTTCTACAAACGGCCGATATTGACGGTATCAGCTCTTTTAACTAGAATGATGAAAATCTAATACTGGACGGGGGAATTTAAAATGGCTTATGTAATTAATGAGAAATGTCTTGGTGAACGTTACGCTTCCTGTGTGGCTGTGTGCCCCGTGGACTGCATTTATCCCGGCCAGTATAAATCCCAGGAATTCATGGTCATTGACCCGACCATCTGCATCACCTGCGGCGCCTGCCTTCCGGAATGCCCGATCGGCGCCATTGTTGAATCTGAAGACTATGATCCCGAATTCGCCAAAGTGAATGCTGAAATGGCGCCTTCGTTCAAGTCGAATCCCAAGGTTCAGGAACGCCCCAAAAACGATCCGCCGCGGAAGCCGACGAACAAGCTTGTCCAGTAAGAAGCTGTTGGCTTGAGGTTTAAAAATGGCCAATAAAAAATCAGGTCTTCTTTCTTCCGCTGCCGGCGCGAATGATCCTCTTGAGAAAGCCCTCCGCGTTTACATCGAAGAATTCATTGCCAACAACAAGGCCGCTCAGGTCATTGCCGAAGGCCTTCGCGTGCTTGGCGTGGGCATGCGGCCCGTCATCGACCATATTACATTCCGCGCCCTTAATGTCGAAGAACGCGCCAAAGAATTCCTTCAGCTCGGCTATGCTTTTGATTCCAAGTCAGGAGTGATTGAAGAAGACCAATGGTGGGCCAAGGTTTACCGCAAGCCGGGTTACCCGGCGATTTTTATCGACCAGCCTTTTGAAGGTGAAAAAGGGAAGAACAGCGAAATTCACACCTGGGTCCAGACTTTTGGGGACAAGGTCCATCACATGGCAATTCAGGTCGATGACATCGAGACCGCGATTTTCTATCTCGAAAAACAAGGCGTGCCATTTGCCGGCCGTATTCTGGGAGACCGGGGTTCCGACTTGCGGCAGATTTTTGCTCAGCCTGAGATGAAAAAGGGCAAGATTTTTACCATCCTCGAAGTCATCGAGCGCCACCGTGGTTACACCGGTTTTGTTGCCCCCGAGTCCCACGACCTCAAAGAATCCACCCGTAAATAACCCCTTTCCAAGAGCTTTACACGGCTTCGCGGTACTCTCCGCTTAGGCCCTTCTGCTTCACAGTACTGCCCGCCTAGACACTTGTCAGCCCGCCCAGTTTGGGCTATTATGGGCCCATGATTATCGGTCTTACGGGCAAAAACGGGTCAGGCAAGGGAGAGGTAGCCAAGTACCTCCAGGAACGTGGTTTTCATTATTTCTCCCTCTCTGACGTTCTGCGCGAAGAAGCTGCCAAGGAAGGCAAGGAAATCAGCCGTGATGTGCTGGTGGCGCTCGGCAATAAGCTTCGCGGCGAGTTCGGCCCTGGTGTTCTTGCTGAAAAAATTTTTTCCCGCCTTGATCCTGAAAAACATTACGTCATTGATTCTGTCCGCCATCCTTCCGAGGTCCAGGTCCTGAGGCGCCGTTCCGACTTTATTCTTGCCGCGGTGCGCGCGCCGGAAAAACTCCGCTTTGAACGGTTGAAGCAGCGCGCGCGTGAACGTGACCCCCGCACTTTTGAAGAATTTCTGGCCCTTGAAACGAAGGAAGCGACCAGCGCTAATGCCGCGGACCAGCAGCTGGATGGCGCTATCGCACTGGCCGACGCGGTTCTTGAAAACACGGGCCCGCTCAAATCGCTGCACGACAGCGTCAAATCACTTCTGCTTGAATTCTCCAAAAAACAGTCCCGTCCCGACTGGGACAAT
>CAZKMJ010000083.1:3984-9803 GCA_964553835.1 uncultured bacterium | reverse complement strand
GCGACATGCCCTCGCTCGCGATTTTTATGGCCGCGTGCTTTTTCTATTTTGATTCCAAATATCCGCGCTGGCTTTCTGGCGTGCTTTTCGGCCTGAACCTGCTTTTCCGTGTTTCCAATGTGGTGCTGGCGCTCCCGTTTGGTCTGATCATGCTCTGGAACGCACTGCGCCATGGAAAGGGAAGGGAACTGCTTGGTTTTTGCGCGGGCGCGGCACCGTTCGCGGCCCTCATGCTGATTTGCAACTGGGCGCTCTTTGGATCACCCTTTTTGTCAGGTTACGCGCAAAGCCTGAGCGGTGTGCGCAATTTCGGCCTGGATTTTCTGGCCGGGAATCTGGTCCATTATCTTGTTTCATTGAATGTCATGTATCCACTCATGCTGGTGGTGTTTCTTTTTAACCGCAAAACCCGCAGGCTTGAAATTTTTCTCCTGCTCGCGGCCCTGCTGGCCTTTTTCGGATTTTATTATTTCCATGATACTTTTCCGGGCCGTGCCGCCACCTGGATTTTCGGGACGCGCTTTTTATTCCCCGTCATTCCTTTCCTGATCATGGCTTATGGGGATTTCCTCGACCGCCTGCTGGCGCGTCTGTCGGACTTCATGCAGGAAATCGTGGTCGCGTTTATTGTGATCAGCTTGTGGGCCTGCGCGGTTTTCATCACCGTCAAGCACCAGGACATGCTCAAAGACCAGGAAAGCCTTAAGAAAATGGTTTATTCCTCAACCCATGAAGATGAAACCGTTCTCTTTGACTCTGGCGCTTCGGAGCTCCTGCAGGAACTATGGGGCAAGAGGGACTATGTCCCCGAAGACATGATTGTGCCGGAAAAAATCGAAACAGGGCTTGCGGCCGGTGAGGCCATTTTCTGGATGGAACGTACCGGTGAAAGCGTGCCGGCCCTCAAGGCGTGGGACAAACCCGCGCTTTCCGGGCTGAAGGCACGTTTGCAGTTTATCCTCAGGGCAGAAAGCAGGGGGCTCAGGATTTTTCAACTATTGCCGCTAAAGGAAGAGGCCCCAAAATGACCTTTTTCTGCCAAATCGGTGTTTTTTTCCTGACTTTGTTCCTCAGTCTCAAGCTGACTCCATTTTTCATTCAGCTTGGACATGAGCGCAAGTTTCTGGACATTCCCCATGACCGCAAGGCCCATCCAAATCCTACGCCTTACCTGGGCGGCTTTTCCATTTTTATATGTTACTGGGTGGTCTTCTGTGTGCTGGCGCTGTCGGTCCCGTTCTTTAAATCATCCTTCCAGGAAATTTCACTGCATAATTTTCAGAAAATGTCCGGCGTGTTTATTGGCGGTGTTTTTATTTTCATCGTGGGGTTTCTGGATGACCGCTTTGATTTGAATCCCGCGCTTAAGCTCCTTGGTCAGGCCGCTGCCGCGCTCATTCTCATGAAAAACGGGCTGATGGTTAACCTTCTGGCAGGGTTCGACGGGATCGGCTATATCGGCACTTTTGTCTGGATCCTGGCCATCATGAACGCTTTTAACTTCATTGATTCGGTGGACGGCCATTGCGCGGGCGTTGCGCTTGTTTCCTGTCTTATTTTTTACTGTATCTCGGCGGTTATCTATCAGCCGGTTCTGGGCTTCGCGGTGCTGATCCTGGGGGGAGCCATTGGCGGCTTTCTGCGGTATAACTGGAAACCCGCGAGAATTTTTCTGGGCGACAATGGCAGCCTTTTTCTGGGCTATATGATGGCCGCGTTCACGCTTTTGTTTTCCTACCGCTCCTCGCATTTTTCCATCGTGACGCCGTTTATTCCGATTTTCATGTTCGGTGTTCCGATTTACGACACCGTTTCCGTTATCATCGTGCGCATTTTTCGCGGCATCCCGCCCTGGAAAGGGGACCGCAACCATTTCGCGCACCGTCTTGTGCGTTTGGGGATGAGTGACAAAGTTGCCGTGATGGTTTCCTATTTTATTGCCTTCACACTGGGGCTGGTCGCGCTGCTTTCCACCCAGATCAACACTTTCTTCGGCAAAGTCATCATTCTGTTTCTTTTTATTTCCGTGATCGGCATCATCGCCCTGCTTGAATATTATGCGGCAGGCCATATCCGCCGCATGGAAACACTGGCGGCTCAGAAAAAAAGACGCCGCGATGACAAGCCGTAAACTTCTCGCCGCTTTAGCCCTCCTTTTCTTCTCAGCCTCCGCGTTTGCCTCGGAAAAAGAAATCACCCTGGCCGCGCATGCGCATTCTTCGGTCAGCTCCGGCGCGCGGGACATCGCCCAGATCGCCAAAACAGCGCGGGAGCAGGGTGTGGAAGCCGTGCTTCTGACCGACCTGCTGGTGGAGCAGTATTCCTATTACGTTGCCAACATCAAAAGGCCTTCGGTCTGGGACGGCGGAGTTCCGGCCTATCTCAAACAAATTGAAGAAGCCAACCGCTTGTTTCCTGAAGTGCTCATGATGGACGCCGTGGTGGCCACGCCTTTCTATTATTGGACCGGCAATCCGCTGCAAGGGCTGGTCATGCATAACAGGGCAAAAGATTTACTGGTCATGGGGCTTTCAGCCGGAGATTATGAAAATCTTCCGGTCATTGGCACCGGCAAATCCAAATTCAATCCTTATCAGGGGGAAAAGTATTCCGAACCTTACCAGGCGCTGATCGACAATGTCCGCTCAAAAAAAGGGTTGGTGTTCTGGTCGCATCCGGACGCGAATGAGCATTATGAATATTCCATGGGCGGCATGAAAGTGAAGCTGGAGTCCGCGCCGTACCGTGATGATGTCATCGGAACTTCGAATTACACGGGCATCGGCGTTTTTCCCACAGAGCTCAGCCAGATGTTTTCACCTTCCGTCAAAGGCTTGACAGGGATTGACGGGGTGTGGGACCGGCTGCTGAATGATTATTGTAAAGGAAGGCGGGCGGAGCCTGTCTGGGCGCTGGCGGAAGTGGATTTCGCGGGCCGCAAGGCGGGGGAAAGGCTGGACGGCATCCTGAATGTGGTCCAGACCCAAAATAAAACCCGCGCCGGCATTCTGGAAGCCTTGCAGAATGGACGTTTTTATCTGGTCATCCCAAACCTGGGCGGAGGCACCAACCGCATTGCCATGAATGAATTTTCCGCGCGCGAAGCCGGCAGTTCGGTGACCCTGACGCTGGACTTTACGCTTACCGGGCCCGGCCCCAAGCCCATGCGTTTTGTGCTGCTGCGAGGGGGGGAGATCATTAAAGAATGGGACCAGGAAGTGCCCTTCCGCCTTGAAATCACCGATGAACCGCCTCCCGGCATGACCTATTACCGCCTGCTCGCGGCCTCGCGGGAAGGCGACCGCCTCCTGAGCAACCCCATTTTTCTCCGCCGCAAGCCCGCCTGAAAAAAATCCCACTAATTGTGGATTAGATCATTGACAGTCCCATGGGCTGTTAGTATGATACCGCAAATGGAACACTTCACGATTTCAAATTCCCTGATTTTCCCTTCCAAAACTCTGTCTTCATCTCAAAAACTGAACAACGCTTCACGCAAGGAGTCTTTTCATGTCTGAATTTATCGGCCGCGACCGCAAAGCCCGCCGCTCTTATGGCTTTGACGAAATTGCTCTCGTTCCGGGTGACATCACCATCAATCCCGATGAAGTTGATATTTCACTGAAGATCGGCGACAAAAAATTCGCCATCCCGTTCCTGGCTTCCGCCATGGACGGCGTTGTGGACCCCAAGTTCGCGATCGCCATGGGCAAGCTGGGCGGCCTCGCGGTGCTGAACCTGGAAGGCATTTACACCCGCTACGACGACTGCGAATCCATTCTCGAAGATATCGCCCGGGCCACTCCCGAAAAGGCGACCGAGCTGGTGCAGAAACTTTATGTCGAGCCCATCAAGGAAAAGCTGATCGCCAAGCGCATCAATGAAATCAAAAAGGCGAAAGTTCCTTGCGCTGTTTCCTCCATTCCGCAGAAAGCCGAACGCTACGGCAAAATCGCGCAGGACGCGGGCGTGGATATTTTTGTGGTTCAGTCCACGGTCACGACCGTGAAGCACATTTCTTCTTCCTATAAGGTCGTGGACTTCGGCAAGCTGATCAAGGCCATGAAAAAAGTCCCTGTGATACTTGGTAACTGCGTGACTTACAAGGTCGCGCTTGATCTTGCTGAAACCGGAGCGGCCGGCCTTCTCGTTGGCGTGGGCCCCGGTTCCGCCTGCACTTCCCGCGGCGTTCTCGGCCTCGGCGTTCCGCAGGTCACAGCCATCGCGGATTGCGCGGCGGCCCGTGAAGTCTATTACAAGAAAACCAAGAAATACGTGAACATCATCGGCGACGGCGGCATGTCCACCGGCGGCGATATCTGCAAGGCATTTGCCTGCGGCGCGGACGCTGTCATGGTCGGTTCCGCTTTTGCCCGCACCACTGAAGCTCCGGGCAAAGGTTTCCACTGGGGCATGGCCACACCGCACGCCAATTTGCCTCGCGGCACCCGGATTAAGGTCGGCACCACGGGTACGCTGGAAGAAATTCTTTTTGGCCCCGCGAAGCTCGATGACGGCACGCAGAACCTGGTCGGCGCCCTGCGCACCTGCATGGGCAACATCGGCACCAAGGACATCCGCGAAATGCAGCTGACGGAAATTGTGATCGCTCCCGCGATCCGTACCGAAGGCAAGCTGTTCCAGTCCGCTCAACGAGTTGGGATGGGTAAGTAGTAAAAGCAAAAGCAGTATTTAGAACGAGCAACATGGGTCATTAATAATGAACGAAACCGTAGTCATTTTAGATTTTGGCTCGCAAGTCACGCAGCTGATAGCCCGGCGTGCGCGCGAGCACAAGGTCTACTCGGTCATCCTTCCTTATTACACGCCCCTGAATGAAATCATCGCCCTCAACCCCAAGGCGCTGATCCTGTCCGGCTCTCCGGCCAATGTGTACGGCCCAAAGGCCCCGATTCCCGACAAGCGCATTTTCGGCCTGGGCATTCCCATTCTGGGCATTTGCTACGGCATGCAGCTGATTGCCCATATCCTGGGCGGCAGGGTGCATAAGTCGAAGAAGCGCGAATACGGCAAATCCAAGCTCCACGTTACCAAAGGTGAAGGCCTTTTCACCGGCCTGCCCAAGTCATTTGTCTGCTGGATGAGTCACGGCGACAAACTGGACCGGATTCCGGCGGGCTTCCACAAAATCGCGCATTCTGAAAATTCTCCGTTCGCGGCCGCGGCTGATCCCAAGCGCAAAATTTACGGCGTGCAGTTTCATCCGGAAGTCGTGCACACGGAATACGGCTCGCAGATCATCGCCAACTTTCTTTTCAAGGTCGCCAAGTTCCGCGGCAACTGGACCCCGAAGTCTTTCATCAACGAAGCCGTCAAAAAAATCCGCACGCAGGTGGGCAATCAGCGCGTGGTGCTGGGCCTTTCGGGCGGCGTGGATTCTTCCGTGGCCGCGCTTTTGATTCACAAGGCCATCGGCAAGCGGCTGACCTGCATTTATGTGGATAACGGCCTGATGCGCCTGAACGAAACCCAGCGTATCAAGGAAACGTTCAAAGACCATTTCCACATGAACATGAAATTCGTGGACGCTTCGAAAGATTTCCTCAAGGAGCTGAAGGGCATTGCTGATCCGGAAAAGAAGCGCAAAATCATCGGCCGCGTGTTTGTGGAAACGTTCGACCGCGAAGCCAAGAAGCTCGGTAAAGTGCCTTTCCTGGCGCAGGGGACTTTGTATCCGGACGTAATTGAATCTGTTTCCGTTTATGGCGGCCCGACCAGCACCATCAAATCCCATCACAATGTGGGCGGCCTGCCCAAAGGCATGAAATTCCATCTGGTGGAGCCGCTGCGGGAGCTGT
>CAZKMJ010000083.1:0-3974 GCA_964553835.1 uncultured bacterium | reverse complement strand
GGACGAAGTGCGCAAGGTTGGTATCGCGCTGGGATTAAAGGAAGAGCTTGTGAAGCGCCACCCGTTCCCGGGCCCTGGCCTGGGCGTGCGTATCCTGGGTGATTTGACCAAGGAACGCGCTGACATTCTCCGTGAAGCTGACGCTATCGCCATCGACGAAATCCGCAAGGCCGGCCTTTACGACAAGATCTGGCAGGCTTTTGTGGTCCTGCTTCCCGTGAACTCCGTTGGGGTCATGGGGGATGAGCGCACCTATGAAAACGTGGCTGCCGTGCGCTGCGTCACTTCCACCGACGGCATGACCGCCGACTGGTTCCGCATGCCCTACGACGTGCAGGCCCGCATCTCCAACCGCATCATCAATGAAGTCCGCGGCATCAACCGCGTCTGCTACGACATCTCCTCAAAACCTCCCGCGACAATAGAATGGGAGTAGCCCGGCTCGTGCGAAAACTTCCAGTTTTCGACGAAGCCGTACTCAAGCTTAGGCTTGAGTGCCCCGCCACCATCGAGTGGGAATAGTTTTTAAAAATTTCCACATGGACAGTTTTAGCGAGTTTGTATCGGATCAGCTAAAAGGGCTGGAAGGTTTGGAAATCAAACGGATGTTTGGCGGCTTCGGGCTTTACCTCAAGAAAATCTTTTTTGCAATCCTGGTAGACGGTAGGCTTTATTTTAAAACTAACCCCAAGACCCTTCAGGCTTTTGAAAAAGCGGGTTCCAAGCCGTTTATTTACGAGAAGAAAGGCAGAAAAACCATCCGGCTCAAAAATTATTACGAAGTTCCGGTCGATATTCTGGAAGATCGAAAAACTCTCCAATTATGGGCAGTTCAGGCTGCCGGGCTATCATGAGATTTTCACGATGGATTCTAGCGGGGTTTTTTGTGGTAGCGGGAATGGGGCATTTCATCAAGCCGGGATATTACCTGGCGATCATGCCGCCTTACATTCCGTTTCCGCTGGCGATGGTTTATATCAGCGGTGCTGCTGAGATACTTCTAGGGCTCCTGGTCCTTCCTTCTAAAACCCGCAGTCTGGCAAGGTGGGGATTAATCGCGCTTCTGATCGCAGTCTTTCCGGCCAATTTGCACATGGCCCTGCATCCTGAATCTTTCCCGAATTTTCCTGTCTGGATTTTATGGGCCCGCCTGCCGCTGCAGGGGATTTTGATCTGGTGGGTCTACCGCACTACACGCACTTCGTAATCAGCGTGGCTTTGTAATCTTCTTCGGAGCCGGTGCCCGGCACGTAGGAATTGGTCAGGCCGCCGATCGCTTCGCCCAGCGCGTGTTCTACGCGATTGGCTTCTCTTGTCAAAACGCCGTGGTAGGTAACACTGCGGTCCAGCATGACATAATGTTTCTGCAGTTCCTTGCAGGTTTTTTCTGCCTGGTAAACGGCATTGGCAAGTGCTTCGGATTCCGAATAACCCCGGCCTACAATTTCATAACTGCCGTTTTCTTTGGGGAAAACAAGAGCGGTGTCGTATTGCGTGGTGGCACAGCTGGAAAGAAAAATAACGAAAGCGATAAGCGAGAGCGGATGAATTTTCATGGCCCAATTATAGTGTGGCGGGCCCTTTTGTGAAGCTAAATATTATCTGTGGTGGGAGCTTTAACGGCCGCCATCTCAGCCATATACTCCAGGTGTCTGCGGCGCCTTCTGATATACATGCGTTTAAGCTGGAACCAATACACGATGGCCGCGTAAAAAGCCAGGCAGGTGCCGGTGGTCAGGACCTTGCTTGAAAAGCCTGAAACACCCATCTTCATTTCCAATCCTACTAAAACTTCCCAGATAAGCAGGGTCAAAAGCTGAACGGCTGAAAAAACGATCAGGCTCCTAAGGTTCTTGTGGCTGCGACGACGGCTCATGGTTAGTTCTCCTTTTCTTGCTATATCTACGGGCCTCCAGCCGGGGTGGATTTAAATCAATATATAGTATTAGATAGCATTGAATAGCAAATAGAGGGGAAAAGCAGGCTTTTATTCGGGGTGGCAATCCTGGCTCTTATAAATGTAGAGCGAGGGGCGGGAGACTGGTTTAAAGCGGGCAAGCAGCCGGGAGTACCAGCTGTGTTCCGGGGTGGCTTTGATTTCGGCGATCATGCGGGCCGTTTCAGCAGGCCATGCATTGGGGTTGTGGGTCACATCGTAGCAAAATCCTCTGGCGGCCAGGTCCTTCCATTGAGCGGCATCCAGCGACTGCGTTTGCTTCCAAACGGACAAGCCATAGACCGTGGAGGCCATCGATTTTTCAATATGGTCGGCCTTCGGGTCCGGTTGATACATCACGGTATAAAAATGGCCGGTGTCCGCGGCGGATTTTTTTTCCGGATGCTTGTCCAGGAAAACGGCCTGGGCCATATGAAAAAAAGTGTGATACCGAGAATCGATTTCTGATTTCAACCATAAGATATGTTTCACATTGATGAGCGTGGAAATTCCCAGCCCCGCAATGGCAGCGGCAAGCAGTGTTTTCCGGACAGCCGGGGCGTGCACATTTAAAACCACCTGGTCCATCAAGCGCCCCAGCAGGAAAATCAGGGGAATGAAAGTCCCGCTGAAGTAGCGCGACTCCACAATGAAAATGCCCATCAGGGGAATTTCAATGGCCAGCCAGATCAGGCTGAGCCTGGCCAACGGATGTTTTAAAAATCCTTCCTGCTTTTTCAGGAAAAGCCACACCGCCAGATAAAGAACCGCCAGCCAGAAAGAAAAGAAACCGAACGCTCTTAAAACAGAAGCGGGAAAGACAAGATGCAAGTCCCGCCATGCCGGCGCGGGCTCAACACCGAAGATGGAATCGGGATTAAAAAATAAAAGTTTCTGAATATTTTCCAGTGAGAAAGGGTGCCCCGGCGCGCTTAGGCCAAGGTGCTCAACCGGCACAATCTGGAAAGCCACAAGGCCGCATCCGGCCAGAAACAGGAAATATGTTTTACCCGCCCGCATCCAGGCGCGGCAGGACAAAAGCGCGTAGGCGGAATAAAACAGGGGAGCAATCAGGGCGGAGGACTTTGTCTTGATTGCCAGCCACAAAATGGAAAAGAAAAACAGGAGGAGTCCGGCGGCGGGTTTCTTTCCCGCGGCAAAGGCCCGTTCAATTTTAAGAAAAATAAAAAGAGAAAACAGGATGAAGAAGTTGACCAGGGTCGCCGGGTCACTTAGCCACAGGACATGCAGATAATGGACCGGGATCAGGGTGTAAAACAAAAGAAGGGCGTAACGCACCCAGGCATTGCGGACCAGGTCCTGAAGCAGCAGGGCCATGAACAGGATGGAAAGAAGAAAGGGCAGTGATTTATAAAGGAAAAAAATCAAAAAGGAATGGTCGGGACTGACAGCGCTGACGATGGTTTTCAGATAAAAGGTGGTGAACACCCTTTCATGCAGCACATGGTCGGCGAAGGAGCCCTGGCCATGCCAGTAAGGGCTTGAAGACCAGGGTTTGAGAAGATTGCCAATGACGGGCTGCCACGCGGTTTCGCGGGCGTTCAGGACATGGTCCCAGTCATCGTGGTCGCCGATGAAAAGCCCTTGGTCCAGAAAAACCAGCCAGCAGAAAATTGCCAGCAGGAAAAGCGGAAGGAGTCGGCGCATGGGCCCGTATCTTACAGCGGCCCTCTTTAAATCACGACAATTTTTTCGGAGAGAAGAAAGCCGGCCTGAGAGAGGTCAGGCCGGCCTTTTTCCTTATTTAGCGGGGGTGACCGCCGCTTTGGGAGCGTGGGCCTTGTGGTGCTTGCCCATATGAAGGTGGTGCTTACCCTTCGGTTTCACGGCCTTGGTTTCAGTCGCCGGGGCTGTCTCGGCAAAAGCCGGGGACATCCCTCCCAGGATAAGACCTGCGGCTACAATTAACCCTACCCCTTTACGAATAGAACCTTTCATTTAAAACCTCCTGCCCATGCGGGCTTATATCTCTTAGACGCACCCCCACCCAAAAGGTTTAAGAAAATTCGCCGCGATA
>CAZKMJ010000082.1:5369-9876 GCA_964553835.1 uncultured bacterium | reverse complement strand
GAAGAGGGGGAAATGCGCATGGAAGGTCCGTTTGGCGACCACACGGGTTTTTATTCCCGCGCCAAAGAATTCCCGGTTTTTCATGTGACCTGCATGACCCACCGCAAAAACCCCGTGTATGTCACGACAGTAGTGGGCAAGCCGCCCATGGAAGACTGCTACCTGGGGAAGGCAATCGAAAGAATTTTCCTGCCGCTTGTTAAAAAAACTATTCCTGAAATCGTGGATATGAACATGCCGTGGGAAGGCTGCTTTCACAACTGCATGATTGTTTCCATTCGCAAAACTTATCCGGAGCAGGCCAAAAAAGTCATGAGCGCGATCTGGGGCACGGGGCAGATGATGTTTTCCAAATGCATCATCGTGCTCGACCACGACGCGAATATTCAGGACCTGAAAGAAGTGGCCTGGCGTACGTTCGGCAATGTCGACCCGAAGCGTGACATTGTTTTCACCGATGGGCCAGTGGATGAGCTGGATCATTCCGCTTCCAGAGATTTCTTCGGTTCCAAAATGGGGATCGATGCCACTCGCAAAACCGCGGATGAAGGCATGATGCGTCCCTGGCCGGAAGACATGGTCATGTCACAGCACATCACCGACCTTGTCACCAAACGCTGGAAAGAATACGGCTTTTAAATCAAAAGACTGGATTCCAGCTTCCGCTGGAATGGCCAAAAAATAAAACAGGTGTCATCCCTGCGAAAGCAGGGATCCAGTTTTTTTAGGATCAAACATGGAAAAAATCCTTCATAAAATTGAAATTTTCCTGGAGATGATCAAGTTCGAACATTCGATCTTCGCCCTGCCTTTCGCCTACCTTGGGCTTTTTCTGGCTGAAGGCGGATGGCCCAGGGCGTCCATTTTTATTCTAGTTACCATTGCCATGGTCAGTTTCCGCACCATGGGCATGGCGCTCAACCGCCTGATCGACGCGGAAATCGACGCAGCCAACCCCCGCACTCAGAACCGCGCTATCCCGGCAGGCCTGCTGAAAACCCCATTTGTATGGGGCGTCACGGCCCTGTCTTTGGCCATTTTTGAAGCCACCTGCTGGAAGCTGGGGCCCCTGTGTTTCAGGTTGTCGCTAGTGCCGCTTGTATTGGCAGTTTTGTACCCTTTTGCCAAAAGATTTGCGTGGTTTTGCCATGTCATTTTGGGTATGATACTGGCCATTGCCCCTTACGGGGCCTGGATTGCAAGCCGGGGGTCTTTTTCCTGGGTACCCGGGTTTATCAGCCTGGGCGTTTTATGCTGGGTAACGGGCTTTGACATGATTTATGCCCTGCAGGACGTTGATTTTGACAGGCAATCAGGGCTTTATTCTTTTCCCAGCCGTTTTGGTGAGTCAGCGGCAATTCAAGTCACACGTGTACTTCATGGTCTGACCCTTGTTTTCTGGCTGGCCGCGGGCCGGCTCGCGGGCCTCGGATTTATTTATTATCTTGGCATCGTGGTTGCGGCCGGGTTTCTTTTGCGTGAGCACTGGCTGGTCCGTAAAGGTCCCGGAAAAATCCAGGAAGCATTCTTCAGCATGAACGCGGTGGTCAGCGTGACCGTATTCGCGGTCACGGTGGCGGATTTCTGGTTAAGGAGCCTTCATTCATGAAACCGGTTGTTGTGGCATTCACAGGCGCAAGCGGAGTTGTTTATGGCATCCGCACCGTGCAGGCATTAACCTCGCTCGGCCATCCTGTCGAGCTGATTGTTTCCGAATCCGCCCGCCTTGTTTTGCGCGAAGAAACCTCTTATCCCGTGAAGTCCTACACGCATGCTGAAGATTTCTCGGAAATTTTTTCTCCTGAGTCCCTGAAGTTGATCCGGGTCCACAATCCCAAAGATTTTACGGCCGCGCCGGCCAGCGGTTCTTATCCCACCGCGGGTATGGTCATCACACCCTGCAGCATGGGAACGCTTGCCGCTGTTGCCGCGGGCATGAGCCAGAACCTGATCCACCGCGCCGCCGATTGCACCATTAAGGAAGGCCGGAAGCTGGTGCTGGTGCCGCGCGAAACACCGCTTTCAGCCATTCATCTTGAAAACATGCTCAAGCTCGCGCGCCTCGGCGTGCGAATCGTCCCGGCCATGCCGGCATTTTATTCCGGCGCTTCAGCCATTGATGACATGATTGATTTCATGGTCGGAAAAACGCTGGATCAGCTGGAAATTCAGCACGCGCTTTACCCCCGCTGGACCGGCCCGGTTTCAAAGAGTCAGGCATGAGTGGAGATGCTTTAAAGACCCGGACCCGTGTCGGCAAGATCTGCTACACCAACAGTCTTCCTTTTTACCACCGCCTGAACGAAGAAGGCGGCCTGGATTTTTTTGAAACTTTTCCCGCGGAGCTGAACAAGGCCCTGCGCACCGGCCGCGTGGACCTGGGTCCGGTTTCTTCGCTGGAGTACATCAATCATCAGGAAAATTATCTTTTGCTTCCCGGCTTTTCCATTACAGCGCGCGATTTCTCCGGCAGTGTCATCCTTTTTTCAAAAGAGAAGATTGAGAATTTGAACGGTAAGACCATCGCGGTTTCGCGTGAGAGCCTGAGCTCGGTCACACTGCTTCGCATCCTGCTTAAATTCAATTTCAAGTTTGAAAATAAATTTGAGCCCGCGCCTTCGGACCCTGAAAAAATGCTTTCGCAATATCCGGCCGCGCTGGTTATCGGTGATGACGCGCTTTTTTACCAGCCGAAAGAGTTTGTTTATAAATATGATTTGAGCGAGCTGTGGTTTAAGTGGACGGAAAAGCCGTTCTGCTTCGCCGTGTGGGCTGTGCGCCGGAATTACGCGGAAGAATTCAAGGATGAGCTTTCCGCGTTCTGCCTCAAGCTGCGCAGGAACCTTGACCGCAATCTCATTAACCTGGACGCGCTTTTGAAAGACGCGCTTGGCTTGACCTTCATGGACGCGCGCTACTCTAAAATTTTTGGATACCTCTTTAACCTTAACTACGGAATTGACCCGCAAATCCGGGAAGGCCTGGAGCTGTTTTACCGCCTGGCCAACCGCCTGAAGGCCGCGCCGCGGCCGCAGGACCTCGAATTTTTCGGCGAATAATCAGGAGCTTTAAAAATGGATAATTTTGACAGGATTCTTGGGAAACGTCTCGATGGTGAACGCCTGAACCACGAAGAGGGTGTGCAGCTTTATTCCTGCGACCTTCTGCGTCTTGGCAAGGCCGCGCAGACCCTCATGAAGCGTAACAACCCCGAAAATCAGATCACATTCATAGTGGACCGTAATATCAGCTACACCAACGCGTGCGTGGTGGACTGTGATTTCTGCGCGTTCTACCGCACGCCGGGACACAAGGAAGCCTATACGTACAGCTATGAAACAATTTTCCAGAAAATTCAGGAGCTTGTGGATCTTGGCGGTACCCAGGTGCTCATCCAGGGCGGTGTGAACCCCGAGCTTCCGCTTAATTACTACCTGGATTTGCTGCGCGCCATTAAAGTGAAATTCCCCACAGTCCATATCCATTCTTTTTCCGTAGTCGAGTTCAACATGATCGCGAAAAAGAACCGTTTGCCGCTGGAAGAGGTGTTCCGGCTTTTCAAGGAAGCCGGGCTGAACTCCATGCCGGGCGGGGGAGCTGAAATTCTTGTGGAGCGCGTGCGCAAAATCATCAGCCCCAAAAAAGCCACCAGCCAGATGTGGATTGATGTCATGCGCACCGCGCATAAATGCGGCCTGAAAACCACTGCCACCATGGTGTTCGGCCATCATGAGACCATCGCTGAACGTATTGAACACATGCTTTTGATCCGCGGCCTGCAGGATGAAACCGCCGGCTTCCGCGCTTTTATTCCCTGGACGCTTTCTCCCAATGGTACGCCGCGCATGAGCCATTTCAAGCCCACGGGCGGGGAAGATTATCTCAAGACCGTCGCGATTTCGCGCCTGATCTTCGACAATATCGAGCATATCCAGAGCGGCTGGCTGACCGAAGGCCTGAAGCTCGGGCAGATCGCGCTGGCCTTTGGCGCGGACGATATGGGCGGCACGCTGATTGAAGACAAGGTGCTGGAGCCCACGGGCATCCAGGTGCATACGCGCCGTGAGGACCTGGTTCGGCTGATCCATGAAGCCGGCTACAAAGCGGCCCAGCGCGACACCAATTACAAGATCCTTCAGGTCTTCAACTAATATGACCGTTACAGCCCCTGAGAAACTTGAAGGCCGCCAGATACGCGGTTATTTCGACACCATCGCGTTCCGCTATGACTTCCTGAATAATTTCCTGAGTTTCCGGTTGGATGAATCATGGCGCAGGCGGGTCCTTAAAATGGTGATGGAACCCCGGCATGAATCCGTGCTGGATCTTGGCATCGGTACCGGGAAATTCCTGGAGCTTTTTTCCAAAGCCAAATCCTGGAAGCGTATGACCGGCCTGGATTTTTCCACCGGCATGCTGCAGGAAGCCCGGAAAAACCTGCCGGGTTGCGGTCTGGTCAGCGCCGATTTCCACGCGCTGCCTTTTGGAGACGAAAGTTTCGACCTGA
>CAZKMJ010000082.1:4539-5359 GCA_964553835.1 uncultured bacterium | reverse complement strand
GTTCACCCTGCGCAGTGTGCGTGACATGCCGCGTTTTCTGGCCGGGCTCTTCCGCGTGCTCAAGCCGAAGGGGACAACAGCACTTCTCTGCCTGACCCGGCCGACCAATCCGTTCTGGAAAATCCTTTATTATCCGTATCTGAAATTCTACCTGCCGCTGATCGGCGGGCTTTTCTCCGGAAACAAAGAAGCCTATAAATTTCTCTCCAGTTCGATTATGAAGTTTCAGGACCCGGAAAAAACGGCGGTCATGATGAAGGAAGCAGGATTCACCGGCGTGAAGGTCAAATATTTTTCCATGGGCATGGCCACTGTATTAATAGGAAACAAGCCGTGAGCATCGAAGAGCGCCTGAAGGAGCTTAAAATCACGCTTCCCGCCGCGCCCAAGCCGGCGGGTTCCTATCATCCGGTTGTTGTCGCGGGCAAGCAGGCTTTTTTAAGCGGCCAGATTTCCCGTGCCGCGGACGGTACGCTTGTAACGGGAAAAGTCGGCAAGGACCTGGATATTGAAAAGGGGAAGCAGGCCGCCCGCGTTGCCGCGCTTAACGCGGTCAGCGCCATCCAGAATTTTATCGGGCTCGACAAGGTTGAGAAATTTTTGCGAGTAACCGGCTATGTTCAGGCCGCGCCGGATTTTTATGAAATTTCACAAGTGGTCAACGGCGCTTCCGACCTTTTTCTGGAAGTGTTTGGAGAAAAAGGCGTGCACGCCCGCTCAGCCGTTGGTATGGCCAGCCTGCCTTTGAATGCGGCTGTGGAAGTTGAAATCACCCTGCTTCTGAAATGAAATCTTTTTTGAAGTTTGTCCTGGTTTTTTC
>CAZKMJ010000082.1:0-4529 GCA_964553835.1 uncultured bacterium | reverse complement strand
GATCCTGAGCCTGGCTGCCATCGTCCTTTTTGTTCGTGTGCGCAAGGAAGACCTGCGTCATACGGGATTGCTGGGCCGCCCTGATAGTTTTCACGCTTTCATGACCACCTTCATTTCGGGTTTTACAGTGCTGACAGTGTTAATGGCTATCAAGATGGGGGTGGGACAAACAATGTTCGCGCTTCAGCATCTGACGCCTTTGGCCTGGATTCAGCGAATTGTCACTTCCCTGGGCGCCGCGCTTTTAATCGCTTTCATTGAAGAAACTTTCTTCCGGGGATTTGTGTATGGCCGCCTTAAAAATACTTTTAAGGGCGCCATTGTACCGGCGGTCGTTCTGACCAGCATTTTTTATTCTTCCGTCCATTTCGTTCATGGCAAGAAGCCGTTTATCGGACCGGACCCGGGGTTTATGGACAGCCTGCACCTTATCGCTGCCCCCTTTAATTCTTTCGCCAGCTGGCAGACATTCTGGACCGAAGCTGCCGGGCTTTTTATATTCGGGCTGGTGCTCAATGCTGTTTATATCCGGACCACCACTCTTTATGCGCCTATGGGCCTGCACGCCGGCTGCGTTTTTTTTGTCAAGCTGGACGGCCTTTTCGCCGACTCTTTAAACAATAATAACTTGTTTTGGGGGAGCTCCAAAATGTATGATGGAGCCATGGGGTGGCTGTTTCTGGCAGCCCTCGGAATTCTTTTAACTGGAAAGCGTGGTTTGATGAAACGTCATTATAATATGAAGGCAGCAGCCCTTGTGATGGCCTTTACCTTCTGTCTGGCACCGGCTGTGACTGCTGCAGAACTTGAAAGAGAAGAAGTTCCTGTTGCCAGCTCTGACGCTATCTATATTATTCCCGAGCATCTCCAGGAGGCCAATGCCGAGATTTTCTTTGCCAACAAGGAAAGCCGTAAAGGCATCTGGGAACAGGAACAGTTCCAGTTTTACGGTATGGATGACGGAGCCCGGATCAAGATCGTGTCTGGAAATGCAGGGGAAGGTGACTCTGAAGTTTCCTGGCAGGCTATTGACATGGTTTCCATTCCCCGCAGCTACCGCAAGCTCCAGTTCCTGAATGTCCCGCCCGGCGCAAACCTGAACATCTCCTACAGAACAGAAGTGCCGGAAGAGCTGCAAAAAAGTGAAAAGAAGACCAAGCAGAATATTTATATCTATTTCAATGTTTTCGCCGGCAAAAAGATTATCAGGCAGATCCGCATTTCCGTACAGGAAAAGGGGTGGCACCAGGTCGTGGTCCCATTAAAAGTGCTTGGTCTTTTGAACCGGAATTTCCCCCTCTCATTCAGCCTGACCGGTAGCGACCAGCTCCGGGTACCCTTCAGGTTTTTTGCTGAAGTTACGCAATAATAGCAATTTATAGCAAAATTGATCATTCCCCCCCTATAGAGTAATTTTTAGAATTTTTAAACCTTTTTTGACTCTTTTAAGAAACCGGGGTACACTTGCTTCATAAGACCAGTTAAACCGGGTCTTTGGAAACGGGAGAGGTCATATAAAAGAGCGGATGTCAAAAAAGAACGACTTGAGACTATCCTTTTTTACCGCGCTTCTCCTGCAATTTTTTCTTGCTGGTATTTCCCTTCCTTTTTCTTTCGCCGAAGAACCCAATCCTATGTCGGACTCCAGTCCGATGATGCCTATGCCCTCGGAAGGCGCGGGAGGCGGCAATTCCAATAAAAAACAAATCAACGAAGCCTGCACTGAGAACTCCGAATGTCTTTCCAGTGTTTGCGTTAACGGTGTATGCGCCGCCGGCACTAAAGAAGATGGTGCTCTTTGCGAAGACAACGCCCAGTGCAAAAGCGGTTTCTGTAATCAGGAAGGAAAATGCGCCACACCCGCCTGCGGTAATGGAAGCAAGGAAGGCAATGAAGCCTGCGATGACGGCAATACCACTTCGAATGACGGATGCAGCTCTACCTGCGCGGTTGAAAAATGCGGTGACGGTGTTGTGCAGTCCAATGAAAAGTGTGATGACGGCGCTACTGCCAGCGGTGATGGATGCTCGGCGGACTGCCAGACAATCGACGGTATTTGCGGCAATGGAAAAGTTGAATTAAATGAAGAATGCGATGGCGGTCAGGGTTGCAGCGCTCAGTGCAAGAGAGAAGGCTGCGGCGATGGAACCGTGCAGGCCGGTGAACAATGCGATGACGGTGGTCTTACAAATGGGGACGGCTGCTCCGATAGCTGCACGCTTGAAAGCTGCGGCGACGGCAAGATACAGAACAATGAAGAGTGTGATGATAAAAATACCGCGGACGGAGACGGCTGCAGCAGCACCTGCTTAAAGGAATTTTGCGGTGACGGTGTGGTCCAGGCCGCCACCGAAGCTTGCGACCAAGGTCCGCTGAATGGCGGTCCGGGATCTACCTGCTCAAGCTCCTGCCAGTTAACATCTCATGTCTGCGGTGATGGTAATCCTGATCCGGGAGAGGCGTGCGACCTTGGAAGCCGTAATGGCCAGCCAGGCGAATGCTGCCTGTCGGACTGCACGCTTCTTATTGATTGCAGTAACGGAGTCTGCGGTGACGGTATCAAAAACGGCGTGGAACAGTGCGATGAGGGTTCGAGAAATGGCCAGCCGGGCGTCAACTGCAATACTTTATGCCGCATTCCCAATGTCTGCGGAAACGGCAGGCTTGAGGCCAATGAGGAATGCGATGATGGTAATACAGACACCAACGATGCCTGTTCTTATCCGAATTGCCGGAACCAGAACCCTTGCGGAAACGGCCGTGTTGACAGCGGGGAAGAATGTGATGACGGCAACAGGACGGATAATGATACCTGCACGAATCTTTGCAGGGTTGGGCAACCGGGTTGCGGTGACGGTATTATCCAGAAACCGGATGAAGAGTGCGATGACGGTAACGCGAACCAGACAGACGCTTGCCGCAACTGTAAGGCGTTTGCCGGCTGTGGAAATGGTTCTGTCGAGACTAATGAGCAGTGCGATGACGGTAATGGTAACGATAACGATCTTTGCGGCAACGACTGCCAGTTCAATCCGGGCTTCTGCGGAAACGGGGCCACGGAAAGCGGTGAAGAGTGCGATGACGCCAACTCGGTTGACAATGACAGCTGCACTAACGGTTGCAAAATAGGTGTTTGCGGCGATGGCATCAAAAAGGCAGATGAAGAATGCGATCTTGGCTCTGGGACAAGCCCTGTCTGCAGCAATTCCCCGGATTGCAAAATCAAAGCTTCAGGTTGCGGCGACGGAAATTCCGATCCGGGCGAGCAGTGCGATGACGCGAACGGGATCAATGATGACAGCTGTTCCAATCAGTGCAAGCTGCCCATTTGCGGTGACGGCATTATCCAGCCGCAGGTCAATGAAGATTGCGATGACGGCAACCGTGTTGATGCCGACAGCTGTACCAATGTTTGCAAAATCGGCAATCCCGGCTGCGGTGACGGAATAAAGCAGAGCGGCGAAGAATGCGATGACGGCAATGGTATTAATGAAGACTCCTGCACTACCCTTTGCAAAAACGCCAAATGCGGTGACGGATTTGTTCAGCCGCCCGAACAGTGCGATGGAACGCAGGCTTGCAACTCTCTTTGCCAGGGCAGCACGGATCCTGTCTGCGGCAATGGCAAAGTGGATCAGGCTAGCGAGCAGTGCGATGACGGCGATTCCAATAATGACAATAGCTGCCGCAATAACTGTACGCTGAATCAATGCGGTGACGGATTTGTCCAGCCGCCCGAGCAGTGCGATGGCGGGACCGGATGCAATCCTGACTGCACTGCGATCATCGGCCAGTGTGGCAATGGTATCCGTGAAGGCGATGAGCAGTGTGATGATGGGAATGGGAGTAACGATGACGCTTGCAGCACAACATGTCAGCCCATTGTGATTGACAACTGCCAGAACTTATTCTGCTGTGGAAACGGCCACATTGACACCGGTGAGCAATGCGATGACGGCGATGCCATCGACACCAACAGCTGCAGCAATACCTGTCGTGCTATCACCTGCGAAGCCGCGGGCGGCACATTGAGCAGGACTGAAGACTGCACCGGCACCTGCGGCCCTCCGGGTGGCACGGAAGCGCAGCCTTGCTGCTGCGACCCCCGGCCTTTCTGTGGTGACGGAACGATTCAGTCCAATCTTGGCGAAGTTTGTGACGACGGTATAGCCAACGGCAATAATGGCAAGTGCAGTTCGTCGTGCAAAGTTATCTGCATTCCCGATACAAATCCCGCTCCCGATGCTTCATGCGGCGGCATGGTCAATTGCGATTCGGACGGCGAATGCCCGCCTTATTGCGGTGACGGAGCTATTCAAGGCAATCTGGGTGAAACTTGCGATAACGGTGTCAACAACAACGGCAATGACGGCAAATGCAGCAAGAACTGCGAGATTGTCTGTACGCCGGGTGATACGCAAGCATGCGGCGGCAATGGCTGCACGGATGGCACTTGCGAACCTTACTGCGGAGATAACACGGTCCAGGGAAATCGCGGAGAAACCTGCGACCCGCCTGGAAGCACGACG
>CAZKMJ010000081.1:0-10152 GCA_964553835.1 uncultured bacterium | reverse complement strand
CAAACCGCAAGCTCTCCAGGCAGGTCGATACCGTCTTCTTGATGCCCTCGGAACACCATTTTTATATTTCCTCCAGGCTCATTAAGGAAATCGCCACGCTCAAGGGTGATATTTCCCAGTACGTGCCGGTGTTCGTCGCAAAAGCGATACGCGAACGGCTAGTGCAGGGATCATTGTGAGCACAGTACTGCGTTCCAATAGAATTGAAAAAATGCAGTGCTTGGCGCGGTTTAAAGGATGATACGCTCGGAAATGAAAATTATACTGGCGGACTACAAGGAAGGGGTTCCTGTATCCGTTCAAGAAACTTATGACCCCAAAAAGCTCGACATCGAGTTTGTGGACCTGAAGTACAAGGCGCCGCTTGAAATGGAAGGTGTCATTGACAAGGCTCATGACACTGTGAATTTTCACGGCACCCTGAGCAGCCGGATTGAAAAAATCTGCGCGCGCTGCCTGAAAAAAGTTTCGTTTGATCTGAGCAAGGATTTTCAGCTCTACTATGAAACAACGGGCAGGGAAGTCATTGATACGCTGGACGATTTACGTGAAGCGTTGATCCTGGATCATCCGCTTTCTTTTTTATGCAGCGAGAAGTGCAAGGGTCTCTGCCCAAACTGCGGCAACAACCGGAACGAGAAGGACTGCCGCTGTGAATCCCAAGTTAAAAACAACGTTTTCGGCGAGCTGAAGAAGCTCCTGAAGAAAAAATCGAAATAAGCACTTGTTCTGATGAACAAGTATTACTCGGCGGGAATTTGAAATTCCCGTCCGATTTATAAAGGAGCTTTAAAATGGCAAATCCAAAACGCCGTCATTCCAATACGCGCTCGCGCCTGCGCCGCGCGCATGATTTTCTGAAACCCAAGTCGGTTTCCGAATGTCCTCAGTGCAAGGCTGCTGTGCGGCCCCACCGCATCTGCCCGTCCTGCGGCTATTATCGCGGCCGCCAGGTCCTGACCATCAAGGTCAAGGAAAAGAAAGCCCCGAAATAATCACACGTTAACAACCGGAGAATTTTATGATTCGCGTTGCTGTTGACGGAATGGGGAGTGATTACGGGCCGGAAGTCGTTGTTCAGGGCGCTGTAGCTGCTGCCAATGATTTTTCCCATCTTGAAATTGTGCTTGTAGGCCAGCCCGAAGCTTTGAAGCGCGAGCTTAACAAGCACCACGTGGTGGGCGGAAAAATTGTCATCGAGCCCGCGTCTGAAGTCGTAGACATGGGGGATTCACCGGTCGCCGCTCTGCGCAAGAAAAAAGATTCTTCCATTGGCGTCTGCATCAATCTTCTCAAAAACAAGAAGGTCGACGCAGTCATGACCGCCGGCAACACAGGCGCGGCCGTTGCGGCCAGCGCGCTGCTTCTTGGCCTTCTTCCAGGTATCAAACGCCCCGGTATCGCCATTGGCGCACCTACACTCCACGGCATTTCCATGGTCATGGACGTGGGCGCCAACATTAATCCTTCGGCTGAGGAACTTTTTCAGTATGCCGTCATGGCGGAAGTTTACGCGCGTTGCATCTTCAAAAAGAAGCGCCCGTCAGTCGCGCTCCTCAACATTGGAGAAGAAGAATCAAAAGGAACTGAGGCTTTGAAAGAAGCCTACAAGCTTCTCCGCGATTCTCGTCTGAATTTCGTCGGCAACATTGAAGGCCGCGATTTCTTTTCCGGTAAAGTGGACTGCATCATTTGCGACGGGTTCGTCGGAAATGTCGTTTTGAAAATGATCGAAAGCGTGCTTGAAACTGCCATCAAGATCGTGAGCCGCGAAATCAAGAAGAGCCCGATCAGTATGCTGGGCGCGCTTCTTTGCAAACCTGCCATGACCGCCATCCGCCGGGATACAAATTATGAAGAAGCCGGTGGCGCTCCGCTGCTGGGCGTGGACGGCACCGTCATTATCAGCCATGGAATCTCATCGCCGAAAGCTATCCGTAACGCTATTCGCGTCGCTGGTGAAATTGTCAGCACCAAAGTAAATGAATTGATTGTTGAAAGTATCACAGCGAATGCCGCTGCTGTAAGCAGCGCGCGGGGAGAAGGTAAAAAACCGTGACGCAGTACCACGCGAGCATTCGCGGTCTCGGTGCCCACGTACCTGAGAAAGTACTGACCAACTTCGACCTCGAAAAAATGGTCGAAACTTCCGACGAGTGGATCCGCACCCGGACCGGCATTGAAACCCGCCGTATCGCCGCCAAAGGCCAGAGCGCCAGCGACATCGCATTACCCGCATGCCAGGAAGCCCTGAAAAACGCGGGTATGAGCGCGCAAGAGCTGGACCTGATCATAGTCGCAACCATCACACCCGACATGTTTTTCCCTTCAACCGCCTGCAATCTTCAGCACAAACTGGGCGCTAGCAAATGCGGCGCCTTTGACATGGCGGCTGCATGTTCCGGCTTTCCATACGCTCTTTCAGTTGCCAATGCTTTTATCCAGGCCGGTCTTTATCAAAATATTCTTGTTGTTGGCGCGGAGGTCCTTTCGGGGTTCATCGACTGGTCCGACCGTTCCACCTGTGTCCTGTTTGGTGACGGCGCGGGCGCTGCCGTTGTTTCACGTTCATTGAAAAATGGACACGGCATTCAAAACTGTCTTCTTGGGGCCGATGGCTCCATGGGTGATGTTCTCAAAATTCCAGGCGGGGGATCCGCCAACCCTCCCACGGAAGAAACGATCAAAAACAAACTTCATTTTCTGCAAATGCAGGGTTCTGAAGTTTTCAAAGTCGCAGTGCGCACTATGGAAGTCGCGGTCAATGACCTTATCAAACAGGCGGGCCTGAACCTGTCTGATATCAAAATTTTAATTCCTCATCAAGCCAATATGCGAATCCTGACGGCAGTGGCGGAACGTCTTGAGTTGAGCATGGACCGCGTGTTTATCAACGTTGAAAAATACGGCAATATGTCCAGCGCATCCACGGTAGTCGCGCTTTATGAAGCCGAAAAAGCCGGTAAGATCAAAAAGGGCGATTACGTTGTGCTCGTCGCGTTTGGCGGCGGATTGACCTGGGCCTCAACCCTTATCAGATGGTGATGGAGATGCCAATGCCCGAAAAAATCGGTGTTCTATTTCCCGGTCAAGGTTCCCAGTTCGTAGGAATGGGTAAAGACCTTTATGACAAATTTCCTTCAGCGAAACAGGTGTTTGAAAACGCCAATGACACGCTTGGCTATCCGCTTACCGAAATCTGCTTTGCGGGACCCGAAGAAAAGCTGACCCGCACGTTTTATGCCCAGCCAGCGATTTTTGTTACCAGCCTGGCGGCCTGGACTGTTCTGAAAGAAAAGTTTCCGGATCTGGTCCCGGGTTTCAGCGCGGGACTTTCGCTCGGAGAATTCACGGCGCTTGTGGCCGCGGGCTCAATCAGCCCGGAAGAAGGTTTGAAGCTGGTTCAGAAACGCGCGGAAGCTATGGAGCGCGCGGCAGAAAAAACGCCGGGAACCATGGCGTCAATTCTTGGAATGGGTGAAGCGGACTGCCTGGCCATTGCCAAGGAAGCCGGATGCGAGCTTGCAAACCTGAACACGCCGGAGCAAATGGTCCTTTCCGGAACTTTTGAGACCGTTGAAAAAGGCTGTGTGCTTGCCGAAAGCAAGGGCGCCAAAAAAGCTATTCGCCTGAAAGTCGGTGGAGCGTTTCACTCCTCTTTGATGAAAGCCGCCAAAGACGACCTCGAAAAGGCCCTGGCTGCCACCAAAATTCAGACACCTCAGTGCACCTTTATTCCGAATGTACTTGGGACACCGGTTTCGGACGCTGAACAGATCCGCGGTCTTCTGGCCCGCCAGCTCATGAGTTCCGTGCGGTGGGTGGATACCATGGCAAGAGCCCAGGAAACGGGCCTGACCCTTTTCCTTGAAATCGGTCCCGGCAAAGTCCTCAAGGGCCTGGCCAAGAAATGCCAGCCCGGCCTGAGCGTGGAACCGGTAGGAACATCCGAAGATTTCGATAAACTGCAAAACCTTTTTGCCAAAACAGTCTAGCGCCTGCGCCAATGCGCAGGTACAAAGTAAGCTGCGGTTAAAGAAACCGTATGCTAACTAAAAGGAAAGCCAATGACATATTCTCTTGAAGGAAAAGTTGCCATCATTACCGGAGCCAGCCGCGGAATCGGACAGTCCATTGCCGTGGAATTCGCGAAAGCGGGCGCGAAACTTGTGCTTTCCGCCAGTACAATCGAAAATTTGAAAGAAACCGCGGACCTGATCGCGGCAGAAAAAAAAGAAACACCGATTTTGACGCAAGCCAATGTCAGCATTGGAGATGAAGTCAATGAAGTTGTTAAGAAAGCCCTTGACACCTTTGGACGTATCGATATACTTGTCAACAACGCAGGCACCACCAAGGATAATTTGCTTGCGCTCATGTCTGAAAAAGACTGGGACGATGTTCTTTCGACAAATTTGAAAAGCGTTTTCTTATTCAGCAAAGCTGTTGCGCGTCCAATGGTGAAACAACGGCAGGGGACAATCATTAATGTCACCTCAATCATCGGGATAACGGGCAACGCGGGTCAGGCTAATTACGCGGCTTCAAAAGCAGGCGTAATCGCGTTTACGAAATCAACCGCCAAGGAACTTGCGAAGCGGAACATCCGGGCAAATACCATCGCCCCCGGGTTTATCAAAACGCGAATGACCGGAAAGCTTTCCGAAGATCAGCAGAAGGGCATCCTGGAACACGTTCCGCTGGGACGCATGGGAGAGCCTAAAGATATCGCTGATGTCGCCGTATTTTTAGCATCAGATGCCTCGAGGTATATGACAGGGCAGACGCTGGTAGTAGATGGCGGTTTAGTCATTTAAATTTATAACGAAGTTTTAAACAGGAGGATTCAATGGCGGTTCAAGACAAAATTACCGAAATCATCGTAGAGCAGCTTGGCGTTAAGCCGGAAGAAGTTGTTCCTGAGGCTTCTTTTGTGGATGATCTCGGAGCGGATTCTTTGGACACGGTTGAGCTTGTCATGGCCCTTGAAGAAGAGTTCGGGATCGAAATTCCGGACGAAGACGCTGAAAAGATCCAGACCGTCGGGGATGCCATCCGTTATATCGAAGAAAAATCGGGTTCGAAATAATTACCCGGTCGTTTCTCTTCGAAACTAGCCATATCCTTTATTCTTTGTGAAATCTCACCGCGTTGTAGTCACCGGCGTTGGCATGATAACTCCCGTTGCCAACTCAGCCGAGGAAACCTGGAAGGCATTTCTTAAGGGTCAGAGCGGAACCAACCGTCTCAGCCAGATCGACCCGTCTCCGTTCAATTCCAAGGTTTCAGCCGAGGTCAAAAACTTTGACGCCTCGACTTTCTTTACCCCCAAGGAAATCAAAAAGTCCGACCGCTTCGTGCAATTTGCTGTGGCTGCTTCTCATATGGCCATGAAAGACGCGGGCCTGGACATCAAGCAGGAAGACCCTCACCGGGTTGGCGTGCTTGTAGGTTCCGGCATCGGGGGACTTCGCGTGATCGAAGAACAGCACAAAGTATTGCTTGAGAAGGGTGCGGGCCGTGTTTCTCCTTTCCTTATTCCCATGCTGATCGTGAACATGGCCCCTGGCCAAATTGCAATTTCGCTCGGTCTCAAGGGCCCCTCAAACTGCGTCGCTACAGCTTGCGCGACGGGCGCCAATGCCATCGGCGACGCTTTCAAGCTGATCCAGCGCGGCGAAGCGGATGTCATGTTTGCCGGCGGTACTGACTCCTGCATCACACCGCTGGGTTTTGGCGGATTTGATGCTATGAAGGCTCTTTCTACTCATAATGAAGTTCCCGAGTCCGCTTCCCGGCCTTTTGACCGGAGCCGTAACGGCTTTGTCATGGGTGAAGGCTGCGGAGTCATGATCCTGGAATCCTATGAGCATGCGAAAACCCGCGGCGCCAAAGTCTATGCCGAGATGGTGGGTTATGGCATGACCTCCGATGCCAGCCATATCACGGCCCCGGACCCGACTGGTGAAGGCCAAGCTCGACGCCTACCAGAAATCCACCTCGCTCAAGGACGCCGTCATCAAGCCTGAGGAAGTCAATTACATCAACGCGCATGGCACGTCCACGCCGCTGAACGATAAAGTTGAAACTCTTGCGATCAAAAAAGCTCTCGGTGAAACTATTGCCCGGAAAGTCAAGATCAGCTCTACCAAATCCATGACCGGACACCTGCTGGGTGCCGCGGGCGGGGTGGAAGCCATCGTTTGCGTCCTGGCCATCCGCGACAGCATGATCCCTCCGACCATTAACTACAAGACCCCGGATCCGGACTGCGACCTGGACTACACACCCAACGAGGCAGTCTCACAAAAAGTGAACGTCGCTTTTTCCAATTCGCTGGGTTTTGGCGGTCACAATGCCTGCATCGTCTTCAAACGTTTCCTCGACTAGTCGGATACGATTTCTTTGCTCGTGCCGGACTGTACCGGCGCAACGGCGCCAGTGATAATTAACACCGCTAAAAAGCTGCGCTTTTTCTCTCTTTTTCATTGAATCCAGCCCGGATTCCACGTAGAATCTCGCAATGCGGCTCAAAAAGTTAGAACTTTTCGGCTTTAAATCTTTCGCCGATAAAACGGAAGTTATTTTCGACGAAGGCGTCACCTGCATCGTTGGGCCGAACGGCTGCGGCAAAAGCAATATCTCCGACTCCATCCGCTGGGTGCTCGGCGAACGCAGCGCAAAAATGCTGCGCGGCAGCAAAATGGAAGACGTCATTTTTAACGGCACGGACTTCCGCAAACCTCTCGCGCTATCTGAAGTATCCCTTACGATTGATAATTCCGACCGCGGTCTTCCTATTGATTACAATGAAGTGACCATCACGCGCCGCCTGTACCGCTCGGGCGAAAGTGAATACCTCATTAATAAGACCTCCTGCCGCCTGAAAGACATCCAGGACCTGATCCTTGATACGGGCATCGGCTCCAATTCTTATTCCATGATTGAGCAGGGAAGGATCGACTATATTCTTAACGCCGACGCGGACGAACGCCGTTTCCTTATTGAAGAGGCCGCGGGCATTTCCAAGTTCAAAGTTAAAAAGGAAGAAGCGGTTCGCAAGCTGGAGCGTACGGAAGAAAACCGCCTCCGTTTAAACGACATTATCCAGGAAGTGCATAAAAATATTCAGTACGCCGAGCGCCAGGCCAAACGAGCCGCGAAATACCGCGAAGAGATTGAGCGGCTCAAGTCGCTTGAAATCAAACGCGCGGTCCTGGAGCTGGACCAGATCACAGCGAAAAAAGCCGAGCTCGAACAGGAGCACCAGCAGCTCCAGGCGGAGCACGCGCAGATCGAAGAAGAAATTTCACGCGGCAGGCAGGAACAAGCATTACTTCAGGAACAGCTGCGCGAAACGCTTGCGAAGTATTCCAAAGCCGAAGCAGGCCGCTACGCCATCCAGTCTAAAATGGACCAGAACTCGCAGCAGATGCGTTTTAACCAGGAAAAACTTCTGGAGACCGCGGCGCGCAAAGGCCAGATCGAAGAAGAAGTCCGGCAGCTGACTGAACGCATCAAGCAGGCCGCGGTTGATATTGCGTCCAAGGAACAGGAGATATCTTCGGCGCGTGAAGAAAAATCTCAGGCCGAGGGAAAGCTTCAAGCCGCTGAAAATGAGCTGCGCAGCCTTGAAGCCGAGCTTGAAAAAATCAAACTGGCTTCCGATGAACTTAAGGCTCAGTCTTTCCAGGCCGCATCTGAAACCACACGCCTTCGCAATGAATTCCACCGGCTGGAAGCTTATATTGAAACCAACTCCCAGCAGAAAAAGAAGCAGGAAGCAAGTGTCACACGTGTTCGCCAGGAAAATGAAGCCTGGGTGGCCAAAAAGGAATCTTGCGAAAAGGAAATCACTATCCTGGCTGCACGCCTTCAGGAAGTGGCCGAAAAAGCGGCTTTTGTTGCCGGTGAAATCACTGAAAACCGTGCCCGTTACGAGGCCTGCAAAAAAGACATTCAGGAGACCGAGCGCCTGGAGCATGAAAAAACCACTCGCATTGAGCTGCTTGAGGAACTTGAAAAGGCAGCGCGCGCAGGTGAGGAAAGCCTCCTTGCGGAAATATCCGAGCAGGAAAAAGCTTTTATCCATTCCCTCCGCGATATTTTCAAGGTCCAGCCCGGTTTTGAATGGGCGCTTGAAGCGGCTCTTGAAAATGACTGCCGTTCCCTGATCGCCGAAGACTGGAACACGGCCCGCAATCTTTTTGACCGCATCCAGAACCAGAAGAACGGGGGACTTGGCGTATTCATTAAAGTGCCGTCAAATGAAACTTCCGCTTCCGGCGGGCTTCAGCACCCCAAAATCCAGTTTCCGCTCGCTTCCGTTGTTGAAGTGCGTGAGGGTTACGCGCCTGTTTTCACACGGCTGCTGCACAATGTATTTGTGCTGAATTCGCTCACCGCCTCCGACCTTGAAGAACTTTCCGGTCTTGGCCCGGATTTCAAATTCGTTTCACCTGAAGGTTTCGTGCTTGGACCAGCCGGCCGTTTGCATTATCGCGGCATTTCCTCTTCGGAGCAGGGCGAGTTCCGACGTACGGCCGAACTGAACCAGCTCAAGGCCGATATGGGCCACTTGAAAGATTTCCTGGCCCAAAAAGTCCATGAAGCAGAAAATTGTTTTTTCCGCCTACAGGAACTTGAAAAAGAGCAGGATGCGCTGGAAGCGGACAAAATGGACACCATGGTCCGCAAAGAATCTTTTGATTCCATGCGTAAAGGCATGGAAGACAGACTGGTTTCTTTCCAGCGCGAGCTGGACCTTTTTGGATTTGAAACCCGTGAGCTTGAAAACGAATATATGGAAGCCATGTCCCAGAAGGCCCGTTTGCAGGCTGAGGTGCACACCGCAGAGGAACACGAGAAACATTTCCGCGTCCGGCTTGAATCCCTGGAAGCCCAGGCAGAGACCATGGACAAGGAAAAGTCAGTGGCCGTTCAGTCCCATGCCGAAATGAAGGCGCATTTCTCCAGTCTGGCGGGCAGGGAAAAGTTGCTTGTACAGGGCCTTGAAATGATCCGCGACCATGAAGCGCGCGACCAGGAACGCGTCCAGTCGCTGGTAAATGAAACTTCCAGCCTTCTGGAACGCGAAAAATCCATTCATTCTGAAAATGCACGCATTGAGTTTGAGCAGGCTGATCTTGAAGAAAACCGCAGGCTGGCGGACGTCGAACTGGAAATGATCCGCCAGGAAAAAGAAAAACAGGAAAACACCATCGGCGCCATCCAGGAAAACCTGCAGGGCCGCCAGATGCGCCTTCAGGAACTGCAAAACTCCAACCATCAGTTTGAAATGAAACTCATGGACCTTGGTTATCAGCAGAAAAATATTGGCGAAAGGCTGGAGCAGACTTACCGCATCGCGTTCAGCGAAATGAAAAAGGAAGATTACATCAAGGAAGAAGACGCCGCGATCGACCGGACGGAAATGGACGCCGAAATCGACAAGCTGAAGGAAAAAGTAGAAAGCCTGGGTACGGTCAATCTGCTCGCCATTGAAGAATATGAGGAACTCAAGACACGCTATGATTTCCTGATGGGGCAGCAGAAGGACCTGGAAGACGCGCGAGAACAGCTGCTGGAAACCATCCGCAAAATCAACAAGACCACCAAAGGCCTTTTTGAGGAAACTTTCCAGAACGTCCAGAAAATGTTTCAGGAATATTACCAGACCCTGTTTCGCGGCGGCATGGCGAAGCTGACGCTTGTGGACGAAACCAATCCGTTGGAATCAGGCATTGATATCATGGTCCGACCGCCCGGCAAGAAAAACCAGCACATCTCGCTGCTTTCCGGCGGAGAAAAAGCACTAACCGCCATTGCGCTGCTTTTCGCGCTTTTCCACATCAAACCGTCGCCTTACTGCGTGCTGGACGAAGTGGATGCGCCGCTTGACGAAGCCAATATTGACCGTTTCCTGGGCGTTCTGAAAACGTTCCTTGTGAAGTCCCAGTTTATTATCGTGACCCACAACCGCAAAACCATTGCCATGGGTGACGCGCTTTACGGCGTGACCATGCAGGAAGCCGGCGTTTCGAAGCTGGTGTCCGTGAAAGTCAACCAGGATTCAAACTCCGCTTCTCCGGCCGTCACCGCAAAAGATTCATCGGCTGCCGAAGAAATTAACGCGTGAACCTTCCGAACTTC
>CAZKMJ010000080.1:0-10247 GCA_964553835.1 uncultured bacterium | reverse complement strand
AATTTCCGCGAGCTCTTCAGCTTGGGTCACTTGTTCATATTTCACATCGGGTGCTAAAGGCTCAGCAGCCAGCGGGGCATTGTCCGGCAAGTCCATCATGGATTCGGCTTCCAAAGTTTCAACCGCAGCCGGCTGTACAGGAGCAGGCTCCACAGGCGCTGGAAGCTCAGCGGCTGGCGGGGTATTCTTCGGCAATTCCATCACGAATTCGTTTTCCAAAGGTTCAACCACTACAGGCTGAACAGGAGCAGGCTCCACAGGCGCTGGAGGCAGAACAGGAGGTTTTGGTGCTGAAACAACCGGAGTTGTGGGCAACTGATCGGGAGGTGTGTAATCTTCCGCACGACCTGCTGTTATGGCCAAGAAAAAAATGGAAAGTGCGAGAAATGAGGTCTTTTTAATCACACTTAAAAGCTACCCTAAGGATAGAGGTCTGTCAAATAGGCCCAGAGATGGCTTTAAGGCTTTACAAACGCGCTTTTGATTTTCTCAACCACTTCCAGGTTGATGATGTCATTGTAAATCACGAACACCATCAGGCTGAGCAGAAGATAAAAGCCCACTTGGGTGGCGCGTTCCTGCACTTTCAAGCTGACCGGTTTACGGATGATCCCTTCAATTAAAAGGAAAACCAGATGACCGCCATCGAGCGCGGGCACGGGCAAAAGATTGATGACCGCGAGTGAAATGCTGAGCGAAGCCGCAAGCTGAAGCAGGTAGACCCAGCCAAGGCTGGCTGCGCTGCCGGTCATGGTGATGATTCCAATGGGGCCAGACAAAGTCTTCATGGAAAGCTTGCCCTGGATCAGGTAAAAAATCGCCTTGTAGGTCATGCTGGCCTGGAAATAAACGGTTTCCCACGCCATTTTCAGCGACTCGCCGAAACCGTATTTTTCAAAATCACTGGCGGATGGGTCCGGTGTAATGCCAAGCCTTTTGAGTTTGACCGGATGGCCGAAAATATCTTTCACTTCATCCGTTTTGGGTGTAATGGAAATAGGCTGCGTCTGGCCCGCGCGCGAAACTTCAAGCTGAATCGCGCCTTCGGGCGCTTTGTCCAGCGCTTCCGTCAGTTCACGCCAGTTTTTGACCGGCGCGGACTGCACGCTCATGATCCGGTCGCCTTTCTGAAGGCCGCTTGCGGCAGCCGGATAGCCGTCCACAAAAGACGCGATGGTAGTGCCCGGAATCGGGCGGCCCGCCATAAAAATCCAGGTGAAGAGAACAAAAGCCAGCAGGTAATTCATGACCACGCCCGCGACTACAATTGCGATTTTGGAAATCAAGGGCGCCGCCAGATAGTCCCCTTTTTTTGGACCGGACGCGTCTGTTTCGCTGATCGATTCACCCGCAGGCTTCACGAATCCGCCAAGCGGAAGGAGCGAAAGTACATACTGCGTTTCTTTATGTTTGATCGAAAAAATTTCCGGGCCGAAACCGATCGAGAATTTTTCAACCTTAACGCCGGAAATCCTGCAGGCAATGAAATGGCCCAGCTCGTGAATGATGATCAGCACGCCCAGAACAATAAGCGCCGGAAGGACAGAAGCAAGAAAACTCATATCAACTCCTCCGCGAATTCGCGGGCCCAGGCGTCAGCCGCCAGCAAGTCCTTGATAGACGGGCTGGAAACGTTTTTATGTTTCCGCATGGTTTTTTCAATGGTTTCGGGGATTTTCAGAAAAGGGATCTTTTTTTCAAGAAAGGCTTCGACCGCGACTTCATTGGCTGCGTTCAGGACCGACGGCATGCTGCCACCCGCGTAAGCCGCTTCGTAGCCAAGGCGCAGGCACGGAAACCTTTTTGGGTCTGGCTTTTCAAAATGGAAGCTGCCAAGCCCAGCCAGATCCAGGCGAGGAAGGCTGTCGAGGCGTTCAGGATAAGTGAAAGCATACTGGATGGGCAGCCGCATGTCCGTTATGCCCATGTGGGCCATTTGAGACCCGTCCACAAATTCCACAATGGCGTGGATGACAGATTCTGGATGCACCAGCACTTCGATTTTATCCGCGGGCATATTGAAAAGATTGGCGGCTTCGATGACTTCCAGCCCTTTGTTCATCAAAGTGGCTGAATCGACAGTGATTTTCGGGCCCATTTTCCAGCGCGGATGTTTAAGCGCCTGCTCCGGCTTGATTTTGGCAAGCGAACCTTTGACCGCGCGAAACGGACCGCCGGAGGAAGTCAGAATCAGCTTGCGGATAGCGCCGTCATTTTTTCCTTCAAGACACTGCCACATGCCGGAGTGTTCGCTGTCGACCGGAAGTATTTTGCTGCCGCTGCGCGCCGCTTCTTTAAGAAGCTGCCGGCCCGCCATGACAAGCGGCTCCTTGTTCGCGATGGCTACATTCTTGCCTTTGCTGACCGCGGCAAAAATCGGCTTGAGCCCGATCGCGCCCACGATGGCAAAAAGGAAAAGGTCTACACCCGCGAGCGTGGCCGCTTCTTCAAGACCTTCCTCACCCGAAACAATGCGGATTTTTTTTCCGGAAAGTTTCTTCTTCAGCTCAGGCAGGGCCGCTTCATCATAAAGGCAGACCAGCTCCGGACGAAACTCAAGGGCCTGCTCAGCCAGCGCGGCGGCGTTGCGCTTGGCGGCAAGCGCCTGCACTTTAAAATGTCCGGCATGGGCGCGCACCACTTCAAGCGCGTTCTTGCCGATCGAACCTGTTGAACCCAGAATAGAAATTTTTTTCAAAAAGGCACCTGTAGGACCAGATGCAGTACATAATAGTATACAAACGGGACGGTGAGAATAAGACTGTCCAGTACGTCCAGAATGCCGCCCAAGCCTGGAATAACGCCAGAATCCTTGACCCCGGCTTCCCTCTTGAGCAAGCTCTCGGCCAAATCCCCGAACTGAGCCAGAATGCCGATGCCCGCGCCCATGATCAGCAAGTGAAGAAACGTGGCCTGGGGCAGGTAAAGTTTGGAAACAATTGAAAGCACGATGGTGGTCGCCAGCTGTCCCCACGCGCCTTCGACCGACTTATTGGGACTGACATGCTCGATCAATTTGATCTTTCCGTAGGCCCGGCCCACGAAATAAGCGCCCGCGTCACCGCCCTTGATTAAGAGGATGGTGTAAAACGTCCAGGCCGAACCGCCCGGCAGCGCGTGAATTTTCAGCAGGTGCGAGAAAAACCAGGAAACATAAATCAGGCCGAACACCGTGAGCGCGGTGGAAAGCATGGCCTGGTCCTTCTTCCTGCGGTAAAAATTGAAAACAAAAAGACCAAGGCAGGCAAAAGCAAGCGCGCCGGAAGCCGCGTTGTAATAAACGGAAACCGGAATAATGGCGCCAAACAAGAGCCCGAGAAAACGGTTGATAGCAATTCCCTTTTTCTCCGCAAGGACCAGAAATTCATTCAGCCCAAGCAGAGAAAAAATTTCCACGATCGTGAAAAAGAGCCATTCAGGCGCGAAAAAAATGGCGTAAATCGCCATTGAAACCATGACGGCTGACATCGTCAGCCTTTTGCTAAGCTGGCTCTGGCTCATATTCCAACCTTTCCGAAACGCCGCTCTCTTTTCTGGAAATCGAGAATGGCTTTTTGAAATTCGTTTTCACCAAATTCGGGCCAGAGCTTTTCTGTCACGTAAAGCTCCGTGTAGGAAATCTGCCACAAAAGAAAATTGCTGACGCGCATTTCCCCGCTGGTACGGATCAAGAGGTCCGGATCTGGAACGCCCGCCGTATAAAGGTTGTCAGCCAGAGTGTCTTCCGTGATGGCCTCAGGTTTCAGAATGCCCGCGGCTGTCTTTTCAGCGATTTTGCGGCAGGCGTCCACGATTTCAAGACGTGAAGAATAGCTCAATGCCACAATAATATTGTTTTCCGTAAAATGTTGAGTTTCGGCAGTGTTACGGGCAATTTTTTTCTGGATGTCAGCCGGAAGGTCGGACGTCCTGCCGATGACCCTGAAACGAACCTTGTCTTTTTTAAAGTCTGCCAGGGATTTATCGAGGTAATGGGACAAAAGCCCCATCAAAAAAGAAACTTCCGCGCCGGGACGCTGCCAGTTTTCTTTGGAGAAAGCATAGAGAGTCAGGTATTTGACTCCATATTTGGAGGCAAGACGGGTGATTTCTTCAACGCGCTGCACGCCCACTTCATGTCCCTTGATGCGGGGAAGGCCCTGGCGCTCCGCCCACCGGCCGTTACCATCCATGATGATCGCGACATGCCTGGGAGGGGTCGGCTGCATTTTCAGATGAAGATCGTCTGGCTTCTCTTACTGCCCACTGAAACGATCTTGACCGGTGTGGTCAGCAGGGCTTCCAGGCGTTTGAGGTATTTCTGGGCCGTGGGCGGAAGGTCTTTCCAGCTCCGGGCCTGCGAAATGTCTTCGTCCCAACCTTTCATAGTTTCATAAACAGGCTGGCAGCGCGCGAAATCGTCGGTGCAAACGGGATATTCCTTATAAATCTTGCTGCCGATTTTGTAGGCCGTGGCAATCTTAATTTCTTTCAGGCCGGACATGACGTCCAGCTTCATGATGGCCATTTCATCAAGGCCGTTGATGCGGACCGCGTGGCGCGCGACCACCGCGTCAAACCATCCGCAACGGCGCGGACGGCCTGTTGTGGAACCGAATTCTTCACCACGGGTTTGAATCAGCTTCATCAGGTCCGGCGGAAACTGCGATGGGAAAGGTCCTTCGCCCACGCGCGTGGTGTAGGCCTTGACCACGCCGATAACACGGTCAATCAGGGTCGGGCTGACGCCGGAACCCGTGATAGCGCCGCCCACCGTTGCATTGGAAGATGTCACAAACGGATAAGTGCCGTGGTCAACGTCCAGCATGGTGCCCTGAGCGCCTTCAAAAAGGATGCTCTTCCCTTTTTTAGCCGCGTTGTAAAGATACTCGGGCGTGTTGAGCGAGAATTTCAAAAGGTGCGCGCGGTATTTTTCCACCCAGGCCAGGATTTCCTTGTAGGAAATTCCGGAATGATTATAGATTTTTTTCAGGACAAGGTTTTTCTCGTTAAGAACTGAGCTGAGCCTTTCCTTGAAATAGGACATGTTCTTCAGGTCCGCCACACGCATGCCGAGGCGGGCCATTTTGTCCGCGTAGCACGGACCAATGCCCTTTTTGGTGGTGCCGATCATGTCCTTGTGGCCGGCCAGCGATTCCTCGCGCAGCTGGTCCATCAATTTGTGATAAGGGAAAAGAAGGTGCGCGCCTTCGGAAACAAACAGGCGGCCGTTCACGTTCACGCCTTTTTTACGGAGCATGTCCACTTCCTGAAAAAACGCTTCGGCGTCCAGCACAACGCCGTTGCCGATGACGCAAATTTTTCCTTTGTGAAGAATGCCGGAAGGGATCAGGTGGAGGACGAACTTTTCGATCTTTTTGCCGTTGTCGAATTTAACGGTGTGACCGGCATTGTTGCCGCCCTGGTAGCGGACAATGATGTCGCTTTTCTGGGCAAGCACGTCAATGATCTTGCCTTTGCCTTCATCGCCCCACTGGGCGCCGATCAGGATTCTATTCATGGGAATGGGCGTTAGAACTTGACGACTTTGGCTTCCAAAATCGGCGGAAACTTCTTGATCTCGGCAAGGACTTTTTCAGGGACTTCATTGTCAGTGTTGATAGTGGTCAAGGCGATGGTTTTCTTGCCTTTGGTGATTCGCGCAAGCGACATCTCGGCAATGTTGATCTTATTGTTACCGAGGATCATGCCGAGGTTTCCAACCACACCGGGCTGGTCCTCATTTTTAATCATAAGCACATAGCCGCTCGGTTCGATATCAAGGCCCCAGAAGTCATTGATGTTCACTATACGGGGAAGCTTGTTGCCGAAAAGCGTGCCGGTGATCTGGTTGGTGTCGCCGCCGTCCGGCGTGATTTCCAGCTCAATATAATTGGTGAAGTCTTCAATCTGCGTGCTCTTGCTTTCGGTCACGGCAATACCGCGTTCCTTGGCCATGGCCGGCGCGTTGATGAAGTTCACAGTGTCACCGCAAATAGGGGTCAACAAACCCTTGACCACCGCTGTAGTCAGCGGGGTTAAAGAATAGCGCGTAACTTCCCCGCCGTAGCGGATGTTCACAGTCTTGAGCGTGCCGCCGAAATACTGCACATACAGAGCGCCGATTTTTTCAGCCAGGTCCAGCCACGGGCGCAGGACTTTATAGGTCTCCGCGTCAAGGTTGGGATGGTTGACGGCATTGCGCACAATGTGATGTTCCAGATAATCACGGATCTGTTTCGCGACTTCAACCGCCACATTTTCCTGGGCTTCCTGAGTGGCAGCGCCAAGGTGCGGGGTCACAATGACCTGTTTCATTTTAAGAAGCGGGTTGTCAGCCGCCGGGGGCTCAACTTCAAAAACGTCGAGCGCGGCGCCGGCAACATGGCCGGATTCAATCGCGGCCGCGAGCGCCTTTTCTTCATAAATGCCGCCTCGCGCGCAGTTCACAACACGCACGCCTTTTTTGCAAAGCTTCAGGGTTTCGGCATTCAAAATATATTTGGTGTCATTGGTCAAAGGCGTGTGGGCCGTAATGAAGTCCACAAGCGGCAAAAGCTCTTTCAATGGATGAAATTCCGCGCCATGCTGCTTCACGGCATCCGGAGAAATAAACGGATCAAACACTTTCACGACCATACCAAAAGCCTGCGCGCGCTTGGCAACTTCACGGCCGATGCGGCCAAAACCAATTACGCCAAGCACTTTACCGTTCAGCTCAGTGCCCTGAAAAAGATTGCGCTTCCACTCCCCGCCTTTCAGCGAAGCAGCGGCCTGGGGGATATTACGCGCCAGCGCCATGAGCATGGAAAAAGTGTGCTCCGCGGTAGAGATAGTATTGCCTTCCGGCGTGTTCATGACGATGATACCGCGCTTGGTGGCAGCTTCAAGGTCCACATTGTCCACACCAACGCCGGCGCGGCCGATCACGCGCAGATTGCCCGCGCTTTCAAGAATGTCCTTGGTGACTTTGGTGCCGCTGCGAATGATCAACGCGTCATAACCGCCGATGATTTTTTTTAATTCTTCGGGCGGAATGCCGGGCTTTTCATCGACCTGGATATTCGGATTTTCACGCAAAATGTCCGTGCCGTTTTTGCCGAGCGGATCTGTGATCAGGATTTTCGCGGTTTTCATGGCAATTTTATCCTTTAACTCAACGCTCATTTCGCTGCCGCCAGCTTGGCGCCAAGTTCATTGAGTGTCTCTTCAAGTACTTTGATGCCTTCAATTAAATCTTCCTTGGTAATAGAACCCATGTGCGCGATACGGACGACCTTGCCCTTGATTTCGCCCTGGCCGCCGGCCATGGTCACACCTTTTTCATCACGCATGATGGTCACAAGCTTTTCGCCGTCAACGCCAGCCGGCACAACCGCGGCTGTGCAAGTGGAGGACGGAGCCTTGGAGAAAATTTCAAGTCCAATGGACTTCAGCTTCTGACGCGTGAATTCACCGAGCTCATGCGCGCGCTTGAAAACATTGTCGATACCTTCTTTTTCCATCTGATCGAGCGCTTTTTCAAGACCTAGCACCAGGCCGATGGCCGGAGTGAACGGAGTGTCCCAGTCTTTCAGGGCCTTTTCGAAAAGCGGAAGGCTGAGGTAAAACTTCGGAATGTTGGAAGTTTTCGAACGCGCCGCGGCTTTGGGGCTGACAGAAAGAAAAGCCAGGCCCGGAGGCAGCATCAGCGCCTTCTGGGAACCGGAAACGCCAAGGTCAACATGCCAGTTGTCGGTTTCCATGCGGTCCGCGCCAAGGCCGGAGATCGCGTCAACAATCAGGAGCGCGTTGGTTTTGGAAGTGATTTCACCGATGGCCTTGATGGGCTGGAGCACCGCGGTGGAAGTTTCGCAAAGTTCCACGCAAACCGACTTGATGTTCGGGTTTTTCGCAAGCGCTTCTTCAATTTCCTTCGGATTGACCGCTTCGCCGTATTTGTTCTTGATGACAATGGGCTTGAGGCCGTAGGCCTTGCCGATATCCGTCCAGCGTTCGCCGAATTTACCGCCATCCACAACAAGGATTTCATCACCCACAGAGTGAAAGTTCACAATCGCCGCTTCCATGGCGGAAGTGCCGGAACCTGTGATGGTGTAAACAGGGTTCTGGGTCATGAAAACTTTCTTGATCCGCTCGGAAACGTTCTGGAACACTTTGCGGTACTGCGGCGTGCGGTGATGAATGATGGGTTCCGCCAGAGTGGTACGAACTGCCTGAGGAACCGGGATGGGGCCGGGAGTGAGAAGAATATTACGCTTTGTCATGGTTTGGACTTTCTGTTAATTGGAGGCGGCGCCTGTGACGCCCTTCGTTATTAAAATTATTTTTTAATTTCTGCGCGATTCGTAACAACTTCGTCCACGAGGCCATAAGCACGGGCCTCTTCAGCGGACAGGAAATAGTCACGGTCGGTATCTTTTTCGATCTTCTCAAGCGGCTGGCCCGTGTGTTTCGATAGAGAACGGTTGAGCTGATCTCGAAGTTTCAGGATTTCCTTGGCCTGAATATGAATGTCGGACGCAGTGCCCTGCGCGCCGCCCCACGGCTGGTGGATCATGACGCGGGCGTTGGGAAGGCAGTAGCGCTTGCCCTTCGTGCCTGCAGCGAGAAGAAACGCGCCCATGCTGGCCGCCTGGCCAAGGCAGTAGGTCGCAACGTCGCACTTCACGAACTGCATGGTGTCGTAAATCGCGAGGCCTGCTGTAACGGAGCCGCCGGGAGAATTAATGTAAACGTTGATGTCCTTGTCCGGCTCTTCCATATGAAGGAAGAGGATCTGAGCGATGATCAGATTGGCAATGGTGTCATCAATGGGAGTGCCGATAAAAACAATGCGGTCCTTAAGAAGACGGGAGTAAATATCGTAGGAACGTTCGCCGCGACCGGTTTGTTCAATGACCATGGGAACCAAATAACCGCTCATGTAGTGCCTCCTTGTTTTTGTCCTCGCGAGGCATGCTGAAGATTAAACTTCTTCGCTACGCTCAGAAGACGAAACCGCTTTATGCTAACTATTCCGTTTTTGCGTTCTTTTTAATGAACTCGATGGCTTTTTCGTTGCGAATCTGGTCACGGAGGCTTTCAATCGCGTCTTCGTGCTCCGCGTAATATTTTTCCACCGCTTCCACAGGCTGGCGAACCTGCGTGGCAATCATTTCATAGCGGGCCTTAAGGTCCGCTTCGCCGGCTTCAAGGTTTTCCTTGGCGGCAATTTCATCCAGCAGGAAAGCCACGTGGACCTGGCGGCGCGCTTCGGGCTCAAATTCCTTCATGAGCTTTTCACGCATGATCTTTTCTTCCGCTTCATTGTGGTCGTGGTGGTGATGGTGGCCGCCGCGGGGATGAATGGCTTCTTCCACAAGATACTTCAGGCGGCGGTCAACAACGCCGTCCGGAAGCTCAACCTTGTTCTGCTTCACAAGCTCGGCCAACAGTCCTTTTTCAAGCTGGGCCTCAATTTCGCGGTCCAGGTTGGCCTGCAGGTCTTCGCGGATTTTATTGCGGAGCTCTTCAAGAGTCTTGAACTCGCCGGCTTCCTTGGCCATTTCATCATTCAGCTCAGGCAGCTGCTTCTGTTTGATTTCCTTGACGGTGACTTTAAAAATGCCTTCCTTGCCAACCATGTCCGGCCGGCCGATCTTTTCGGGGAAAGTCACTTTTAATTCACGCTGTTCGCCCGCCTTCACGCCGACAAGCTGGGTGGAAAAGCCTTTAAGAAATTCGTCTTCCTTGATTTCGAACCAGTCGTCCTGGCGGTTTTCAACTTCTTTGCCGTCCACAGTGCAAACATAATCCGCAATAACGAAATCGCCCTTTTCGGCAGCGCGGTCTTCCACGGCTTTGAACTGGGCCAGAGATTCACGCACGCGGTCGAGCGACGCAGTGATGTCTTCGGGCTTGACCTGTTTTTTCTCGCGCTTCACATTCAGGCCCGTGACTTTGTTCAGCTTGATCTTGGGGCGTGTCTCGATCTTGGCCTGATAGGAAAGCTTGTTTTCATCAAACTCAACTTTCTCAATTTCAGGATAACCGAGCGGCTCAAGGGATTTTTCTTTGAGCGCTTCACGGTAGGTGTCAGAGATAAGATTTTTCAGCACAGCTTCGCGCGCCTGGGAGCCGTAATGCTGCTGCAGCACATTGCGGGGGGCATTGCCGGGACGAAAACCCGGGACCTTGGCTTCTTTGGCAATGGCTTTATAGTAGGCGTCGAACTCGCGGGTGATTTTTTCCTGCGGAACTTCAATCTTTAAAACATTTTCGCAATT
>CAZKMJ010000079.1:3980-10474 GCA_964553835.1 uncultured bacterium | reverse complement strand
TCTGATGCTTTATTACCTCAATGCCCAGGCTGTGGATGGCAATTACTATATCCATGTGGACCGCGTGCCGGATAAAGACGGAAATGTGGATTTTGGTGAAGTGGTTGCTGGCCCGGTTGTGGCCCGCCGGTTTTACGAAGCCCAAAACAAAAATGGAAAGCAAGAAGAGTTCGACCAGGTTTTTGTCGCTGCGGGGCACAAGGTCAATGCCTATTTTTACCAGTTTCAGCACAGCGTTGATTTTACATTGAGGATCAATCATTACGAGAACGGAAGCTACACAGGGACTACCGTTGAAAAGCTGAGCGATATGTTCGTCAAACGTTTCACGCCGGTTTTTCTGCATGACGTTTCCGACATGTCCGGGCAGGCGAATGTGCCGCCGGTGCGAATGGCTGTCATGTGGGGCCGCCATGAAGTCCAGCACGCGCGTGACAATATCTCCGGGATTTTTAAGGATGGTGAGGGTGTGAAGTATGCTATGAGATTTGTGGAAGCCATGAAAAAGTACGCGCCGGAACTCATGGGGGAAAAAGCTGAACCTCAAGACATTGCCCTTCTTGTCCAGGAACTTTCCGCCATCCTGGAAGAGCGGGCGACTGAGCACGAAGCCAGTATTCCTTTTCGCGATACTTTCGCGGAACTAAGCGCGCTTGGTTATCGAGCCGGCGTTCGCATTATTGAAGGCATGTATAAGGAAAAGGGCGGGACGGAAACAACGCCTTACGCGGAAAGAAGAAAAATTTATAATCAGATTTCGCGCGAATTGCTGGATCGCGACCTTGTTGAGCCGGGATCGGATGGCACGGACTTTGTGTTTCCTGCTGACGGGGAAACTGTCGAGGGCGCTATTGAACAGACCATTGCTGCTTACCGCGGGCAGCAGCCAGTGTCAGCGGAACCTGCCGCGGCTGCTGTTACAGCGCAGCCTGTATCGCCAAAACCCGCGGCTCCCACGCCACCGGCTCCGCCTTCAACTCCGCCCGTCACACCCCGGACTGAGGTAAATACACTCGATGTCATCGCGAGAAAGCTGATCGTGCGCCGTGACGGTCTTCTGAGAGACCTTGAAAAACTCAAGGGGACAGTGCCTGTCCTCAACGGTTTGACCTGGAAAGTCACGGAAGGCAGCACCGCGGATGAATGGGGCATTGATTTCTATGAAAATGGCACTTTATTTAGAAAAATTGATGCTGCCAAAAGCGATGAAAAGCAAATCGTGGGCGCGCGCATGGATGATAAGGGTAAAAAAACGAATGTGTTTTTCGCGCACGCTGGCACTATTGATAGGCTGGGTGCATTTGATAATGCTGTCGCGGTCATTCGTAATGAGTTCCTGGTCCGTCACGCGGCGCGGAACGCAGGACTGGGTATGGACGTTGCAGAGCTTCTTTCTGTTATTTCGGAAAAGTCCATTTTCGATGCCGATCCGGACGCGGGCAAAGTGCTGGCGGACGCGGTACGGATTGCGGGAACGTTTAACGCCAATATTACGCGCGCGTTTACGCAAGCTGGGGTCAAGCGCGCGCCCACAGCCGCTGATTATGAGCTGGTCCGTGAAATGATGGGCAGGCAGCTGCCGAGGAACATGTCCTGGGAAACAGCGCTGCAGCGTGTGGCGGCGATTTTGGGTGCCCGCGAGGAATTGGGTGAGAATGGCAGAGACGTGCGTCCTGGCGATATCATCGCTTTTCAAAGTATTGTGGCGGATAAAGACAACAGCCGTAGAAGCGAGCCGCTGGCGGCTTCCGCTTCCGATAACGCGCTCCTTGAGCTTAAATTTCTGGCCAGGGGTGTGCTGCGCTCTGAGTCACGGGCCACGGTCAGGCAGTTCAGGACCATGGCGCCTGAAACAGTTGTGTCTATTGCCCGGCGGCAAGCTTTAAGGGATAAAGTGTCCGCGGCCCTGGCTGCCATCAGCGCAGCTGATCCGGATGCGTTTCCTGAATCTGCGGCGCCCGCGGGCGTGAGCGTGGAAACCATGCGTGCTCTTCTTAGAAAAATCCAGGCAGACCTTCAGAATTCCCGCGGCGCGAATGACGGCACTGCGAATTTCCTGCTTCAGCGCACAGAAAGCCTGACAGGTTTCTTTGGCGTTTCGATCAATCATGATGTCGCTTCCAATCGGGCCTATATGGACCGGATGAACTGGAAAAATGATGATGGAACAAACTTTTTTGATCGAATGTCTTTTGTTTTTATTTTTGATAAATGGGACTCCGTGGAGCGGGTTGACCGCGCCCTCCTGATCAAAGCCATCATTACCAGTGTTTTGTGGGGTAACAGGTCTGTTTGGAGCTGGATCCTTTCTTCGGCTTTCATTCCGGGCGCATATCCTGTCGTTACGCCTTCAGGAACTTTCGAGGTGTCCCGCAGGGAAATTGAGCCGCTGCTTAACTTTATTCTTAACCCGCCCACCGCGACAACAACAGCCACAGAGCCGGGTTTCCGGACCGCTGTAGCAGGAAGCGGGTTTGACGCAGAATTGCTGAGGCGTACGCTGCTTGGGGGTGTTCCGACTGTAACGGTGACCTTGAATGAAGGATCTCCAACCGCCGCTCTTGATGCCCGGGATTTTCTCAGGCCTGCGTCCTCGAAGGTTGCTGAAACCATCAAGGGTTTCCGGACAAATGATCTTGAAATACTGACTTCCTATAAAGCGAGTGATCCGCTGCTGGCACCATTGAGCTGGAAAATTAAGGATGAATCGGCTAATGGACCTTTTGCTGTGGAATATTCGGTCGATGGGCAGCTTGCAAAACGGGTGAGCGCGGCCGTTGAAGGCACCAACATCCGGATCCGGAAATTCGACCGCCGAGGAAATGAATGGGTGCAGGACGGGGAAGATTCGGTCGTCGCTCCTGGTAAAACGGGAGACTACGTTGAAGCTGGAGAACTTTTCTCGGACATGCCGGACGCGGAGTATCACACCTTTATAGACCGGGTCGCGGTTGATGAATTTGTCAGAAGAGTCACAGCACTGATGTCGGCGGCTTATGCCGACAACACACCACTGAATCAGGAAGAATACCAATGGGTCGCGGGGTTTGTTCAGGTTGCGGGTTCAAACAGCAAAGACGATGTTGAGAGAAGGGAAAGAAAGGTCGCGGAAAAATTCGCAAACGGCCGGAAATACCTGGGGCCTGCTTTTACCGCACAAAAAGCGGGAGTGGAGCCTGAGTTCAGCGACTATGAAACTCTTTCCCGTCTTCAGGCATCAACCCCGGACATGACTTGGGAAACGGCGGCCATCCGGCTCGCGGTCCTCAAAAGGGTCGGCGGAGTGAATGCTTCCACTATTCTTGAAAAGGTGCAGACGCTTGCCGTCAACAAGGACCGGGACCAGAAATGGACGGGCACGGAAAAACAACGTGCCGCAAGCACCTCGGAAGCCGCGCTCGCGGACCTTGCCGATTTCACAGAATTCATGCTGGTCGGCATGCGCTCGGAAACCCGGTCTCTTGACGCGCTTGGGGATGAATTTGTTGACCTTGTTGCGAGCGCCATTCAAGAGCGTGTTCCCGACTACAAGCTGCGCCGCCGTTTTACGCTTCGCGATATTTTCCAGCCGGAAAAATTCGGGAAAAAAGCTCCTTACCTGGAATTTATGGGCGATTTTGTCCTGAAATATTCGATCATCAGCTATTACCTGAAACATTATCCGAATATCAGCCGCGAATCACTTCAGAGGATCATTGAAAAAGCGCAATCTGAAAAAGGAAAGCGTGTTCTTTTTCCTGCCGACAGCCGGCTTCATAAGGAATATGCCAAACTCGTCCAGCGGGCCGGGGCGGGCGCCACGCTTTACGGCACTTCCCGTTTAAATATCATGGTGCTTGGCCATCTTTTTCTTGAAGGGGAATTCCTGACCGCGGAACTGGCGCTTGAACCTTACTTCATTTCTTATCTCAAGGGTCTCGAGCCCAGCTTGGGTTCGCTTACCCGGGGTGAGCCGTTGGATGATGAGTATTACGACACGCTCCGGATCATTTCCGAAAGCTCCTTCATCCTGCCTTTTCTTGACGAGGACCATCAGTTTCAGAATTCGCTGGAAATGGTGCTCAGGCCCGACAGGCGTGAAAGTGCGGCCGTTGGCGCCGTTGAAATCAGCAGGCGCTTAGCGCAGCTTGGAGATGCTGTCCAGGACATTGCCCTGATCCAGATCATGCTCGCGAAATTTGGAATGGAAAATGACTGGAAAACCGCGGATTGGGCAAGGCGCCTGACTTATCTGCGCTCCAATAAGGTCCATGATGAAATCGCAAAAAATATTTTTGCACCTCTTGCGGTTTATGGCAGGGTCAAGAATTCCACCATGTTTGAGGGCGTTCTCGCGGCCCTTTATATGTCCACAAGAATTTCGGAAGACGGAGGCATTAATACCGTGCGCCGTTTCCTGGAAGCCACCTTTGAACATTACCTTAGTCACGCGGCTGAATATGAAAGAAGCACGCCTGTTTACCGAGAGCTTGATAGCCTGATGAATGCCCGGCTGCGTTCGGAAGTCCGGTCCGCTCTATGGACAATGCCCCTTGCAGACGGTGTGTCTGTGACGATGGACGATGTGCGGCTCTACCCTGGGGTGAGTTTTGAAAGCGAATTGGAAAAAGAAGGCGGTGAAAGGTATTTCGCATTCAAAAAGTCTGACACGGACTGGGAAATTGTGGAGCAGATTACGGCCACGGGCCGGAGCTACTCTGTTCGAAAACTGACTTATGGATCCGGGGTTGTGGCTTTGCCGGAACGCGGGGAACCCGTACCGGTTACGAACCCGGCGGTCCAGGATTTGATCCGCAAGGTCCTGGATTATAATCTCGGAATCGTTGTTCCCAGTGGCACCACATTTGAGTTCAAACCTGACAGACCATTTAGCCTGAGCTATCCGGGAGCTGAATCACGTGAGTTCATGGTTTCGCAGGGCAGGCTTTGGGAGCTTGGAAAATATGTGGAGGGACTGGCGAGCGATAATTTTTTAAGCCGGCCCGAGCTTGGGATTGAGCTGGACAAAACAGGTGCGGTCATCGTGACTAACAAAACCGGTGCTTTTGTGATCGTCAAGTCCGACCGGAAGGTTGATCTGAGCGGGATTCCCGTTTCTGCGGGAGGTGAATTGAGGTTGCGCCCCGGGCAGGTACCTCGTGTTTTCCGCATCAACGCAGAACCTTCCGCGATGTACGTCATCATTAATGGAATCATCCGCGAGTATGGATGGGGCATGCTTCAGCCCGGCCCTATTTTCAACAATGCCAGGTCCAGCTACGATTTGAAGCTGACCTCTAACGGTCTGACGGTTTTTAATCGTAGCAGCCAGACTATCTCATTGGATTCCTTGTCTCGTTCCGAACAGCGCAGGGTCCTTCCGGATTCGCAGGTTTCAATTCTGCAAAAGTGGCAGGAGCTGAGTCCGGAGCAGAAAGCGATTTTAAAAGAACTGGTTTCGAAAAACCTGGATTTTCGCGATGGCGCGCTGCCCGTCAACAAGATCGGTGAGATTACGCGTGTCATCGGAATCAGGGCGGGGTATGGCGCGGCTGAGGAAAAAGACGCGGTCCAGGGAATTCTCGGGGCCCTGACAGGTTTGGGGCTGGATATTGCGGGCCGCGCGCGTTTGGCGCAGTGGTTCATCATTCTTGCTGACGATGCCCGCGTTGAGGAGGATAAACTGGAAACTCCTGCCGTCGCCGCCGAAGAGCCGGCGAATTTTCCAGCGGCCATCCAACTGGACTCATCATCTTCAGTTGAGCTGAATAAGTTGACGGACTGGTTCCATGACAAGGCTGTCATGAACAACTATCCACCGGAAGAAAAGAATTTCTGGGAACCGCTTAAACCGTTCTGGCACCCGGTTTATTTTGACACGGCAGGCGATGATCAGACCAATGCCTGGTTTTGGGACAAAGGATCAAACTGGACGTACACGGCCCAGTTTTACCTTACGGTCATGATGGTTTGGAAAGTCTGGAAGGTAATGCCCGCAGTGAGAAAAAAGGAAATGGAGCAGGCGTTAAAGCGGCTCCGCCCCTTGGCGCGTAACCGCGGTCAGAATGCATTTCAGCTGCTGTCTAATCTTTCTAATCTCCATAATCTGGCGACGATTTACGTGCGCTATGGGGATGATACCACCGGCAGGTCAGATCGAATAAATCCTGTCCTGAGCCGTGCTGAAACCGGGGCTTTCGCGGCGGCCCATCATCTTGCCGCGCCGGGACCTATTGTTAAAATCTTTGATAGAGAGGCCGATCAACTTGTGTTTGGGGCCGATCAGCTTGTGTTTTCTCCGGATGGAAAAAAGCTGGCCATAGCCGGTATCCGGCAAGAAAAAATTTACATTCTGGACACCGCGTCGTGGAAGGTAATAGGAACACTGGCCGGCCATCCAGGAGGTGTCCAGGCCATTGCATTTTCAAAAGACGGTTCAAGGCTTGCGTCTTCCAGCCTTGGAGATCAAAGAGCGACTGTCTGGAACCTGAAAAGCTTTAAACGTGTAAAAAATA
>CAZKMJ010000079.1:0-3970 GCA_964553835.1 uncultured bacterium | reverse complement strand
GGCGGAAGTGTTCTTGTATTTTCTCCTGACGGTAAATCCCTTGCTGTGGGCCGGTCAAATGGCACGGCGGTCCTGTGGAATCTAATAAATGGGAAAATCGATGTCCTGCCTGACCATATATTGAATCGTTTAAGAAGTATTGTATTTTCAGAGGATGGCAAGAAGCTGCTTTCAGTTTCTGATGCCTACATCAGGCAGTGGGATGTTGTAAACCGCAAGGAGGTTTGGGAAGACTTGCCGTCTGTTACCAACCATCAGGGCAGTAATTCTGAAGTGTATTATTCGCAGGATGGAAAAGAGATCGTCGAAGTAGGCGATTATGCGGTTTACCGGTATTCTGCCGCGGACGGAAAGATCACCAAGATCACGAACCGGCAGAACCTTGTAAACGCGGTCCGGAAGACCCGGCAGTATATTGAAGGTGACGGGAGAGGCGGTTTACTGATCTGGGACAAGGCCGCGAAGAGCCCCTTGCTTTATCTGGATCCCAAGGCTCTGCCCGGAGGTGCCCAGTCTAACGAAGTACGTGCCGCGGCCCTGGACCCGGCCGGTTCGGTTGCTGTGAAAATTGACGTGCTGGGAAATTTATCAGTTTATAAACTTGGTGGTCTGGCGCTGCCTTCGATCGATAAGCTTGCTGAAACGCCCGCGCCTGTAAAACGCTCCGAAACGCGCAGTCTGGCCCGCCTTTATCAGGTTGCTGAAGATGTGTTTGAAACCGTCGCGGACCGGGAAGCGCCGGTTGGAGACCGCGTCAAGGGTGAGTTTGTAAAATCGGTTGTGAGGCTTTTCCCCGTCAGCGCGGCGTTTACAACCTGGTGGCTGACCATGGACCCGGACCGGCGGAGGACGATTCTGGCAATGATCGGAGAATCTCCGGATGGTGAAGATTTGCCGTCCGCAATCTCCAGGCTTGTAAGAGAAAGAGGCGGGTCGGAATGGCTGATCAGCGCGGCTGCCCAGAAGGTCCGTCCCGAGATTGAGCCGGAAGTACTGCCCTATATCGAAAAAATCAAGCAAATACGCGCTGAATTTTTGAAGCTGGCCCCTGTTTTAATCGCCAGAATGTGGGGCGATGTCGGTCCTGTAACTTTTGCTGATCAGTGGGATTGGGAAACCGCTCTTGACAGGGTCTACGCTGACATTGACCAGATCGAGAGTCTCAAGAACAAGGATGCCGAGAAAAGCAAAATTGACCAGCTCCGCGGATTGATGCGCCAGCTGCTCCCGCGCTCCGAAGCGCGGGCCCTGTCAGACAAAATTAATTATTCAAAAATCCCAGCCATTAAGCTGTCCAGCCGTGACACTTTTGTCATTCGCTGGTTTTTTGACGAAATGGGTGCCAACCTCAAGCACATGAACAGGGAAGGGAAATTCCAGGTCGACGTTGTCTTCCAGTCAGATCTCGACCAGCCCAAAACGAAAGGTATCCTGAAAGTCACTTTTGAAGACCAGGGCTCCGGCTTTGAGGCTGAGAAGTTGATTGAATCCGCGAAAGTCTATTTAAAACTGCTGGATCCAAAAACAAGAAAGAGCGACAAGGTTTACTATGAACAGGTGATCAAATTCAGGAAACTTATATTTAATGATTCCGTCAGCCGCGGTAAAAATGGCGATGCTTATCTGGAGCAGAACAGGCTGCTGGTCAAAGCCTTCGTTGATCAGCCAACGGTTGAAAATCTGATCCAGCTGCTGCTGAGAAAAGATTCCGCGATTGCGATTACCCAGAAATTTGATGAATCATTCCTGCTTTCAAATATGGACGAAGCCGGGCTTGCCATTGCCGGCGGCAGGGGGTTTTCGCCTACTTATGAAATGATTACAACGGACGCCGAGGGGAATTTGCGCAAGGGCGCTGATATGCGCATTTTCAGTGAAAGAGGAAAAGGCACAAGAGTGGAGATCGATTATCCTCTGGAAGAGGAAAGTTCCGGTCAGGGTGCGAGCTTGCGGGCCATTATAAAGGAAAGAGTCGGGCAAATCGCCGCGACCACGGCCGGTCGCAAGCCTGCTGTTCAGTTTGGCGCGAGCATCACACGGCTGCGTTCTGAGTCGCGGGCTGCAGATATCCGGGTGCCGCTGGCATGGAGCAATGAAGATTTAACGGAAGAAGGTTATCGCGCCATCCATTTTGAATTGCAGGAAGGCACAAAGAAACGCAGTGAAGCGTATTTGTATTTCAGGCGGGACAGCGGCAAACAAACCGGCGCGTGGCGGATTATCTTTGTGGATGAGGACAAAAGGATTGAATTCAGGGATGCCGGCGAGGTTACCGGCGAGACCGAACGCATTCTTCGCGCTGTTTTCGGAAATGTTGTGGCCCAGCAGGAATACCTGAGGCATCAGGAGTTCTGGAGCAGGCTCTTGCCGCTGCTGCCGGCTGAAGTCAGGGAATTGCTTGGCAGCGTCAAGCGGCTTCCGGACGCACGCGGCGGAAGACAGAAAAGACTTCAAATCATCGCTGAAATGGCGTGGGAGAAACTATCGGCCGCGGACAAGAAGCATCTCCGGGAGAAAGGTTTTGAGGATGCTGACTCGGAGATCAAGGACCGTTTTACCCAGAATACGGAACGTTTCTCCGGCTGGGTGGAGATGGTGGCAAAAGACTGGACCTATACAGAGGGGTACGTAGAAAAAAAGTATTTCAAAAAGACCAAAGAAAAACCGGTCTCAATTTTGCCTGTTGAAGTCACGGGTGTACAAGTCAATGCAGCGGACGTTTCCGCTCTTGGGATCACAGGCCGTGTCCTCAACCTTGAATTTAAAACGGCTCAGGGCAGTGAACTTTTTGTCACCATTCATCCCAACGGACAAATTATTTTTAATTCCCTGGCCTTTGAGCAGCCCGTATACGCGGACATTGAGTCTCCTTTGGTTGACAAAATTCTGGATTTAATCAGTTTGTTTCCAGATGCGCAGAGCGCCGTTGCTGCTGAGTTCAAAAGTCACCTTATCTGGTCGCCTTTGGTCAGCACGCTGCCCAAATCATGGCGTGTCAGTTCTCAAAACCTTCCCAAAAAACGCTCCGAAACGCGGGCAAATGAAGCGAGGATTCTGGAAACTGAAAAATGGGATGAGCAAAAGCTTCTTAAAGTGGTGAGTGAGTGGATAGACGCAGGTAAAGGCACCGCGGTTATTACGGCCGATGATGGGAATGTTTTTGAATTCCGGTATCAATCTTTCAAAGACAAAAGAGAGGCCGGTGAGCAGCTGGAAGTTTGGAATGCGGGGCAGAAGATTGCTTTCCGGCATTTCGGGTTCAATGCAGCCGGGAAGACTGCTGGCGCGTGGGCCGCGGAATCCCGTCAGGAACTTTTGGATGGCGCTGAAACTGCGGGAGATGCCATCTATGTCTCCCGGGTTTATAGAGCCTGGTATAAGGGGCTCGGTACCGCGCTGATGGCATTTTCACTGGCGCTGGCACGGCAAAAGGGTGCCCGGGAATTTACGGGAATGGACCTTCAAGACCCCGAATATTTTCAAAGTTTGGGGAAATATTTGAATATTCCAGGGGAGTCTCCCGCGCTCAAATTAAATCCCGACGGCTATACGGTCGACCTGACGCGATATTTTCACCTGCCTCCTGTAGATCTGCAGTACAGGAAAAAGGGGCATTTCCGCCTGGGGGATGTCGTGGAAACAGAGGAGCGGGAATTTTTGATTCTTCCCGGAAAACCCGCCTTCAAATTTGAAACTCTTATTCTGAATGACGGGCGCAAAATTTCGAAACTCAATTTCAGTCAAAATGGCCGGCCGCTCACGCTTTATGTTGAAGGTGTTGTTGACAGGGTAACGTCTGCCTCTTCCAGGATGGATACTGATGGCAGATTCCAATATGACGTATGGGTCCTTCCCGATGATTCCGGCGAGAGTGTTCAAGGCGCGTCTCTTTATCTTGTAGCCGAAACCGGTGACCTGACTTTCTGGAATAATTTCAGGGCAGTGAACCGGATCAATGAAATTGGAATAC
>CAZKMJ010000078.1:6565-10699 GCA_964553835.1 uncultured bacterium | reverse complement strand
GCCTTTGTGATGCAGAAGAGCTGGGACTATGACAATAACACCGTGACTGTTTATAACCCCCTGGAAGCCGGCGAGTACTGGCGCTTTGGGATGAAGGCAAACGGCACCGCGGGGGACCTGATCTATTACCACCGCTACGGCGCCGAGGCGGACGTTGAAATCTTTCGCAATGTTGACCACACTTCCAACACTGCCACCACTTATCAGGACGGCATCTATGTTACCCGCCGCCTGGATGGCAACCAGGAAATCGTGGAGCTTGGCAACGGCGTCTGGGACGCGGCTGCCGCCACGGTGAACAAGTCAGCCAGCATTGTTCTTAACCAGATCGAAAACCGCGCGGTTTATGTGTTCACGGAAGCCGCGAAACCCGGTTACCGTGTTGTGCGTGAACGTCTTGCTGAAAGTAATGATCCTATCGGCCCGCTCGGCCGCATCCTCGAATTTTCCGATCCTTCCAAAGGAATTGCCCTGAAGTACCTGTATGATGACGCGGCCCGTACCGTGGTCATCCGGAATTTTTCGAGCGGCGAGTATTTCAAGTTCGAGCTTGGCCAGGCCCTGACGGGTGATATGGCTGTCGACCTCAAGAAGTCCCGTCTTCTTGAGACCGGCAGCTTTGACGCGGTCAATCCCACGTCCACCAAGCTGGGCATGAGACGCGAAGGCAATACCTTCGTGGTCATCCAGGAGAATGGCTTCAGTGTTTTTGAAGCGCTGGGGGAAAACCAGGTCGGCCGGTTACTCCGCGAGGTGCGCGGTCCGCCCGATTCTGTCAAAACATATATATATGATGATACAAATAACACCCGCCTTACTTACATCTTCGATCCTGCAAAAACCCCTTCAAAAGTTTACCTCTTAGAAAACTACAAGCCCGGAACTGCTCCTGTCATCATTGAACAGGGCACCTTTACGTTCTCTTCTATTGATATGAAGACCGGCGAGATGAAGGGGATCGAGCGTACGGTCAACCCGGAAGTCCGCTATGTCTATGACGTCCTGCAGACACGCGCCTTTGATTATGCCTTTGAGCTTCTGAGTCAGAATCTGAACGTGGTTGTCCTGGTCGACAAGCTGACCCCGGAAGATATGGCCAAGCTGCTCTCTCTTAATAAAGAAGTCGGCATCATCAGTCTGAACGGTTTTATTGTGCTTTTCACCACAAGCGGGCAGGAAGAGTTGATGGTCATCAAGGCGGTTCAGGACCTGATTGAAAAGACGGTCGCGGCCAATCCGTCCCAGGCCTTTATTATGCACACCCATCCGGAAGGCAACAACAACGGCCCGTCACTTGCCGACAGGATCCTTAACAAGAAGCTTGGCATTACTGAGTATGTTCTTACCCGTGACTCGGAAGGTAACCCGGTTGTTTACTCTTATAATCAGCAGGGTGTCAAGCCCAACCTTAATGTTTCTGTGGCAGTCGATGCCCTGAACAAGGCCATTGCTGCCAGCAAAGCCACGCAGAACGAAGCCGCAGCCAACGCGCAGATGCACGAACTGCTCAATCTCCTTGAAAATTCCAAAAATATTTCCAATCAGATGAAGACTCTCTTCCGCGCGGATGGCCCCACGCCGGAAGAAGAAGCGATCCGGTTGGCGAAGGAAGCCCTGGCCGCGCGCCTGAACGTCAATATTGATGACATTGTGGTGCAGTCCGCGGTCGAGTATCCGAGCGACCCGCTGAAGTTCACCATCATTCTTTCCTTTAATGAGGACCATTACACTTACGCCATCGGCACCGAGCAGGACAGTGTGACGCTGACGGAGTATTACAAGATTGAAAACGCGGCTGGCGGCGGCAAGATCAAGAGGACTTTCCGCGGCGATGGCCTGAAGCTTTCGCTTGTTGAAGAGTTTGACGCAGCGGGCAAGCTTCTGAAAAAGAGCATTTACAGCCATGACATCCTTCAGATCGCTGTGTTCACTGAGGCGACGCATGTTCTGGAAATCTACTCCCTGATGGACAGCGGCCAGGAAACCGAAACCCGTTACAGCGCGGGCTATCTTCTTTTTTCCGGTTTCTATGATGACCAGAACAAGCGCTACAGCATTGCCGATCCGGACGACAACTCGACCCGCAAATGGTTCAACTACGGTGCTAACGGCGTGGCCGAACCTTTCGGTATTCGTGACAGCGAACGCAAGGGCCGTGACGATGAAGAAATTCCGGATCCGGACGCCAACAAGAACACCGGCGGCGATCAGGACCAGGGTTTCTCGGGCGGCGGTGACGATGATGAAAAGTACAAACGCTATCTGAGAATGAAAAGCAGGTTTGATGATGATTGCGATGCAGATAATTATCGGAATCACGTGAGTGATTGCGAACTTCTTGCCGCGAAGCTGGCCAGACTTGCCCGCGATCTTGAAAGTCTTGATGGCGGCGGCATGGACCAAGAGCAAACTGAGGGCAACGGACAGAACCAGCAAAATGACCTGAACTCCCATGAACAGCCGCAGCTTCCGGATTTCGTCGCGCAGGTCGCGGGTCTTGGCGGCGCGCAGGTCGGTATCGGCGGTATTGAAACGCTGAACGCTGACGGAAGCATGTCTATCACTATCAACGGTCTTGTTTACAACTGGCGCTCGGGCTCAGACGGTGTTTTTGGCAGCGGCGATGACAACCTTGATTCTATCGTGCAGAAAGACGCCACAGGCCGTGAAGTGGAATGGCTGTTTGATTCCAGCCGTCATGTGACCCAGTCCCGTTACAAGGACACCGGCGAAATCATTGCCAACTATGTGACCGACATGGATGCCAAGACGTTTACTATCGTCAAGGCTGACGGCACGAAATATGTTTACGATTTTGAAGACGCCAACAAACCAATGCAGAGCCTGCATCTGAAGTCCGTGACACGCAATATCAATGGCACCATGTTTACGGATACTTATGACCGGCAGGGGAATGTCGTCAGCCGGAAAAATGAGACCACAGGCGAAATCACCACATTCCAGTATGATTTCGTCAATAACATCGTCACCCTGATTGACGCGGATGGATCCAAGCGCATTTACAGCCTTGGTGGTGACCGCCGTTTTGACACTGCGGACGATTTCATTCTTGGCGGTGACAACAACGCGAATTTCGAAGTCACGCTGGACGCGCAGGGCCGAGCGGTTGAAATTATTGACCATGTCACGGGCCGCCGTACCATCCTGACCTACTATTCCACCGGTGAAGTCCGCAGCCAGACCTATGATATGGCGAGCGGAACTCTTCTTAATCGCAGCGTCATGATGGCGGGCGCTGACGGCAAGATCGGCACCGCGGACGATATTTTCACTCAGTCTCGCGGCCTTCAGATCATCAACGGTCAGACCCATGAATATTTGGAAACCTTTGACCAGTACGGCCGTTTGCTTTCCTTTGATGGGTATCAGAGCGAGTTTTTGCGCGACGCGCAGGGTCATTTGCTCCGTGAAGACGGTACGCTGGCCATGACCCAGAATGAAGCGGCGGTCCGCTTCAAGAGAAAGATGATCACCTACGGCTGGGGCTCAAATCCTGACGGAAGCACCAACAACCCGAATCAGGGCGCCAACACTGTGACCCAGACGGTCCGTGATTATGACGATAACGGCAACTTGATCTTGGACCCCACGTCCATCATGACGTTTGATCTTGGCGCGGACAAACTTTTCGGTGGTACGGACGACCGCCTGGTTTTCCAGCGCGCTTACGATTATTCCCAGCAGGCTTATTACGAAGACACCTACAAGTACGCGGCTGACGGGACCCGCCTTCTTCTTTTCTCAAAAAATCTGAAGACTGGTGACGAGCTTCAGTATGCCTATGAAAATGACAACCCGCTGAATTACACCGTCCGTTCAAGCAACGGTCATTTCGCGCAGACCTACAAGGATGGTTACCTGGTTTCCGAAGAGCGTGATGGCGTGAAGCACACGTTTGATCCGGTCAAGAACGGAGTGGGCGGCATTCTTCCCAACAGCAGCCTGACCACGACGACCGACAAGAAAACCGGTAACACCACGGTCTACCGCAACGTCAACGGCAAGCAGATTGTGATCGCGGTGTTCGACAAGAGCGGCAAGATGCTCAGCAGCTTCACAGAATACGCCAATCAGCAGACCGAGAAGGGGATCGCACCGCTCGAAGCCATGATC
>CAZKMJ010000078.1:4396-6555 GCA_964553835.1 uncultured bacterium | reverse complement strand
TCAGCAGACCCGCCAGCTGACGGATGTCGGCTTCGGTGGGTCCGGCGGCGGCCCGGCGGGCGCGACCTTCACTACTATTTATATGGGGCTCGACGGGGCGGGGAACAAGACCTACAAGAGTGTTTCTTCTGCGGGCCAGATCATCTACTTCACCATTGATAAGACTGACCCGTTCGAACAGCGCATCCTGACGGCTACCACGGACGCTTACGGTTCTGAATTTATCAACCAGATTGATTATTCCAACGGTCTTACCGTTTACTACCGCTCCGGCCGGGTGGACACCTACGAGCAGGTCGCGGGCAAATATCAGCTGCGCACCAGCGCGGACGCAGGCGGCGCCGTTGAAACCTACTATTATTATGAAAACATCGAAGGCGCCGATCCGGACCAAAACAACCCCGATCTGGACATGACGGTCAAGGAAGACGGCACGATTACCTATTATAAGAAGGACGCCAACGGTAACACCATCATGGACAGTGAAAGCAAGCAGCCTGTCATCAACAAGGTGGTCAAGCCGAATGGGGACACCACCCTTTACACTTACAATCAGCCTTCGGCCGGCAAGTACGTTCTGGCCAAGACGGTTGAGCATCGCGGTTCTGCCACCGGCCCCCGCATCACGGAAACATATTATGATTCCAACGGGCGCGCCGCGACGTTTTACAATTTTAACTACACGGGCGATCTTCGCGAAATCCGCGGAGAATATGTTTACTTTTCTGACACGGTGGATGACCCGAATTTCCGTGCTGTCAAGAAAATGACCCAGTTTAATGTCGCCAGCGTTAGTCCCAACACGAATGAAAACCTTCCGGCGACAGGTGGATACAAGACCACGGAAATTTTTTACAGGACCCCTGGGCCAGGCACTGAACCTCCGCCCCGCGACCCGTACCGCATTGGCCTGGTGGACTACAACCTTTCTTATAAGAAGGACGGCTCTCTTTTCAGCCGGGCCATTTATACCTATATCGCTTCCTTGAAAATTGACAAGATCATGACTTACCAATCGGTCAATAGCTCCGACTGCGTTACTGTTTCGACCTGCCGCCTGATCCAGGAAACTCTGCATGAAGATGGCGCGAACCATGAACGCCGCGTGAAGGAGAACCGGAACTACAAGGGAGATCCGGCCCAGCCCAACTCTACGACTTCAACGTTGTCTACCGTGGAAAAACAGGCTTATGTGTCCGGAACCAATGATTATGATTACACTGACCTGTACGCTGTGCTGAACGGCAACATCAATACTCAGAACCACACCCGCCGCTACCGCATTAAGCAAATCGGTAACAAGAAAAACGTGACGCATGACGCGGGCAAGGACTTCACTTTTGGTAATGATGACGATACGTTCAGTATCCAGGAGCAGAAAGTGGACGCGGGTGACCTGGATATAGACGGTGACACAGAAGAATTGTCCTCTGAAACCTATGAATATGACACCATCGCTTTCCAGACCGCGGGAAATTATGAAACGGCAACCTATTCTGCGTTAACGGCGCACTCTCTGCAGGTCGAGCATGATTCTGAAAACAATGACCAGATTTATTACATCAAAAACTGGGTCATTATCGACAATGCTGAAACCGGGACGAATACCTGGAGCATCCAGTCTATCAACACCGTTGCCGCCATCCGCACCTCACTGCTCGGCACGGGCGGTGTCAACCCGCTGACAAGCACTTCGGATGTTTCAGAAATTAAAGGCTACGCGGACGGAACCTGGCAGGTCATGGAATCGCATGTCTGGCAGATTGATGTTAATGGCGACGGTTCTAATGTGCGCACTCGCAATCAAGACGTCATAACGGGCCGCATCACTTTCAACCAGCAGGTCAAGAAGGCATGGGGCGATGCTGGCTTTGACACGCGCCTTCTCAAGAACGCGTTGATGACAACTTCCGAACAGGCTGCTGCTGCATGGAAAGACCAGCAGATTTTCTATTCAACGTCTTCGCTTGATGATTTTACGGTTACACAGGAACTGGATTCGGAAGCTTATCAGGTGACCAGCAAGAACCAGAAAGAAACGCGCATGTGGACGCGCGATCCGGTCACCGGCAAGCAGGGCTTCACCAAACAAATCAAGAAACTTGGAACGGATACGGGTTTTGATACCCGTCTTCTGAAAAACGCGCTTCTAACCACTG
>CAZKMJ010000078.1:0-4386 GCA_964553835.1 uncultured bacterium | reverse complement strand
CCGAACAGGCGCTTGATATCTGGAAAAACCAGGACTTCACGTATGTTGCAACATCCAAGGATGATTTCTCCGCAACCCAGGTTCTTGATTCCGAAGCCTATCAGATTTCCAGCAAGGACCAGAAAGAAACCCGCAGCTGGACCCGTGACCCGGTCACCGGCCAGCAGCGTTTTACGCGCCAGCAGAAAAAAGCGGGTACCAGCACTGGTTTTGATACGCGCCTTCTGAATGCCGCACTGCTGACTACCGCTGAACAGACGAATGTCCAGTGGCAGAACCAGGATTTCTTTTACGTCACCAGTTCATCGGACGATTTCTCCGCGCCTCAGGAGTTGGAATCGGAAAGTTATCAGATCACAAGTAAAAACCAGGAAGAAACCCGCAGCTGGACACGCGACCCTATCACGGGCAAGCAGCGTTTTACACGCCAGCAGAAAAAATCAGGGTCTTCAGCGGGTTTTGATTCCCGTCTTCTCAAGGATGCGCTTCTTACGACCGCTGAGCAGACCAACGTGCTGTGGCAGACCCAGGATTTCTTTTATGTCGCGTCTTCCGCTGATGATTTCAGCGGGCCGCAGGACCTGGAATCGGAGGCTTATCAAGTTACGGCCAAGAACCAGGAAGAGACCCGCAGCTGGACCAAGGACCCTGTCACGGGCAAGCAGCGTTTCACCAAGCAGGTCAAGAAGAACCGCACTTCCACAGGTTTTGATTCCCGTCAGCTTGTGAACGCGCTTCTTACGACCGCTGAGCAGACCAATGTGCAGTGGGTCAATTCTGATTTCTTTTATGTCACATCTTCTGTGGACGATTTCCATGCGGCTCAGGACCTTGAGTCGGAAGCCTATCAGGTCAGCAGCAAGAACCAGGAAGAGTCCCGCAGCTGGACGCGTGACCCGATTACCGGCAAGCAGCGTTTTACCAAGCAGCTGAAAAAAACGCCGACTTCCACTGGTTTTGACACGCGGCTTTTAAATTTCGCGTTGTTAACTTCTGCTGAAATCACAGATCCGCAGTGGGAGCGTCAGGATTTCTTTTATGTCACGTCTTCCGTGGATGACTTCCACGCCGCTCAGGACCTTGAATCCGAATCCTATCAGGTTACCGGTAAGGACCAGTCGGAAACCCGCAGCTGGACTCGGGACCCGATCACGCAGAAGCAGCGCTTTACTCGCCAGTCAAAGCGGGCCGGGAACACAAACGGTTTTGACACTCGTCTTCTGAATGTCGCTTTGTTGACTACGGCGGAAGCTACCAATCCACAGTGGCAGAACCAGGATTTCTTTTATGTCACTTCTTCGGCGGATGATTTCCATGGTTCGCAGGAACTTGAATCCGAAGCCTATCAGGTCACCAGCAAAGACCAGGCGGAAACCCGCAGCTGGACCAAGGACCCGATCACTCAGAAGCAGAAATTTACGCGCCAGGCTAAACGAGCTGGCAATACCCAGGGTTTTGATACGCGGCTGCTGAATGCCGCGCTGCTGACTACATCCGAACTGGCCAGCGCGCAGTGGGCCAATCAGGATTTCTTTTATACGACATCGTCCGCGGATGATTTCCACGGAACTCAGGAGCTTGAATCAGAAGCGTATCAAGTTACAAGCAAAAATCAGGAAGAAACCCGCAGCTGGACCAAGGACACGGTCACGGGTAAACAGCGTTTCACCAAGCAGGTCAAAAAAGCGGGTAACGTAGCAGGCTTTGACGCCCGCCTTCTGAATGCCGCGCTGTTGACTACGGCTGAACTTGCAAGCGCGCAGTGGGCCAATCAGGATTATTTTTATGTGACCTCGTCTGGTGATGATTTTAGCGGTACTCAGGAACTTGAATCCGAAGCCTATCAGGTTACCAGCAAAAATCAGGAAGAAACACGCAGCTGGACCAAGGACCCGATCACCGGCAAGCAGCGGTTTACCCGGCAGGCCAAGAGGACCGGTGGGTCGAATGGTTTTGATACTCGTCATTTGAACCAGGCTCTGCTTTCCGCGGCTGAACTGACGAATCTGCAGTGGGCCAGTCAGGATTTCTTTTACATTACCTCTTCAGCCGATGACTTCCATAATACTCAGGACCTTGAATCGGAAGCGTATCAGATCACAAGCAAGAACCAGGAAGAGACCCGCAGCTGGACGCGCGATCCCATTACTGGAAAAGAGCGTTTCACCAAGCAGGTCAAAAAGCAGGGGAATGTCGCGGGGTTTGACACCCGTCTTCTGAATGCCGCATTGTTGACAACTGCTGAATTGGCCCTGCCGCAGTGGGCGAATCAGGATTATTTTTACGTGACCTCCTCGGCGGATGATTTTCACGCCGCGCAGGATCTGGAATCTGAAGCCTATCAGGTCACAAGCAAAGACCAGGCTGAAACTCGCAGCTGGACCAAGGACCCCGTCACCGGTAAGCAGCGTTTCACCCGGCAGGCCAAAAAGACGGGCAATTCCAACGGTTTTGATTCACGTAAGCTGAATTTTGCGCTTTTGACTACCGCTGAACTGACGAATGTCCAGTGGCAGAATCAGGATTTCTTTTATGTCACGTCCTCAGCGGATGATTTCCATGCCACGCAGGTTCTGGAATCGGAAGCCTATCAGGTCACGAGCAAAAATCAGGAAGAAACCCGCAGCTGGACCAAGGACCCGATCACGGGCAAACAGCGTTTTACCCGTCAGGCCAAGCGCGCCGGCAATGCCAATGGGTTTGATTCCCGGCATTTGAATGTTGCTTTATTGACCACGGCTGAGTTGACTGATCCGCAGTGGCAGAACCAGGACTTCTTTTATATCACCAGTTCAGCGGATGATTTCCATAATACGCAGGAACTTGAGTCCGAAGCTTATCAGCTGACCAGCAAGAACCAGGAAGAGACCCGCAGCTGGAACCGCGATCCTATCACCGGTAAGCAGCGTTTCACCAAGCAGGTCAAAAAGGCCGGGACCTCCAATGGTTTTGATACCCGCCTGCTGAATGCGGCATTGTTGACCACGGCTGAATTGACAGATCCTCAGTGGCAGAACCAGGATTACTTTTATGTAACATCTTCCGCGGATGATTTCCATAATGCGCAGGACCTTGAATCTGAAGCTTATCAAGTGACCAGCAAAAATCAGGAAGAAACCCGCAGCTGGACTAAAGACCCGATTACCGGCAAACAGCGTTTCACTAAGCAGGCCAAGCGCGCTGGAAATACCCAGGGTTTTGATACGCGTCTTCTGAATGCCGCGCTGCTGACCACGGCGGAGTTGACTGATCCGCAGTGGCAGAACCAGGATTTCTTTTACACAACCTCTTCCGCTGACGATTTCCACGCCGCGCAGGAACTTGAATCCGAAGCCTATCAGGTCACCAGCAAAAATCAGGAAGAAACCCGCAGCTGGACAAAAGATCCGATCACCGGCAAGCAGCGTTTCACCAAACAGGCCAAGCGCGCTCCAGGTTCAAATGGATTTGACCCGCGCCATCTGAATGTGGCACTTTTAACGACCGCTGAACTGACAAACCCGCAGTGGGCCAATCAGGATTTCTTTTACGTCACGTCTTCCGCTGATGACTTTCACGCCGCTCAGGACCTTGAATCTGAAGCGTATCAGGTAAGCAGCAAGGACCAGGCGGAAACCCGCAGCTGGACCCGGGACCCGATTACCGGCAAACAGCGTTTCACCAAGCAGGCCAAGCGCGCGGGAAATACACAGGGTTTTGATACGCGTCTTCTGAATGCCGCGCTGTTGACGACTTCAGAATTGACCAACGCGCAGTGGTCCGCTCAGGATTTCTTTTATGTCACGTCTTCCGCGGACGATTTCCACGCCACGCAGGAACTTGAATCCGAAGCCTATCAGGTCACCAGCAAAAATCAGGAAGAAACCCGCAGCTGGACAAAAGACCCGATCACCGGCAAGCAGCGTTTCACCAAACAGGCCAAGCGTGCAGGAAATACGCAGGGTTTTGATACCCGCCTTTTGAATGTCGCGCTGCTGACTTCCTCGGAACTGACCAATGCTCAGTGGGCCAATCAGGATTTCTTTTACACGACATCTTCCGCGGACGACTTCCACGCCGCACAGGAGCTTGAATCAGAAGCTTATCAAGTGACCAGCAAAAATCAGGAAGAAACCCGCAGCTGGACCAAAGACCCGATCACCGGCAAGCAGCGTTTCACGCGCCAGGCGAAGAGGAGGGGGACGGACACCGGTTTCGATAGCCGCCTTCTGAATGCCGCGTTGTTGACGACTTCTGAATTGACGAACGCGCAGTGGTCCGGACAGGATTTCTTTTATGTCACTTCTTCGGCGGATGATTTCCACACCAGCCAGGAGCTTGAATCTGAAGCCTATCAAGTCACCAGCAAGAATCAGGAAGAGACCCGCAGCTGGACCAAGGACCCGA
>CAZKMJ010000077.1:0-10704 GCA_964553835.1 uncultured bacterium | reverse complement strand
GTCAAAATCAACTACCGGTGGGACGGAGCCGAGGGCAAACCGGTCCTGACCCTGCGGCTTTATGCTTTTGATCAAACAAGTCCTTCCATTCTATGGTATCAGGACATTTCTATCGCACGGGGGGAAGACGGGAGTTTCAAGGCCGGCAAGACGGGAGAGATCCAAAGATATAATCCGTTCCAAAGCAGGTCAGATGAGAATGAAGACTTGAACCCCAAACCCTTGCCGGTTTTCCACGGCCTGGGCAAGAAAATGAGCGAATTGACTGAAGGTCCGGACGGGCGCTCTGAAACGCGCATGGCAAAAGCGGAATTAAAGACTGCAGTGCTTGAAGCCGCACGGAATTCGGCGGTGACTGCCGTTGATCCCAAAGAAGAGGAAATCCTTTCCAGGATGGTCGATATCCTTCCTGAAACGGTGGAATTTTTTGCTTATAACACACCTGGTTATTACCGCTCGTTGGGCGATTTCGGCGCGCATGGGATTATGACCCCTCGCCGCGAGCAGGGAAAGCTTACCTACAAAATCCAGTTTGGCACCATGTTTGCCAGGCCTTTAATGATCGCGCATGAATTCGTCCATGTTCTGCAGGTTGAAACAGGCCGGAATGTGGACCCTGTTTTCGACATCCTGGAAGATTTCCTGAAAAAACGGGAATTTAATGGCAAGGCCACGCTCATGGAAGCGGTTGAAAAATGGAAAGTGGAAGCAGCGAAAGTCAGCTTTGCCTATCAGGTCAACCCGGAGTTTGGTGCCCGCATTTATGACTCGCTTTTTAAAATTGAAACCAGGGCTGTTGAAAGGTATGTTCCCTACGAAAAATTTGCCCCGGAACTTTACGCCAATTTCAGTTCAAGGCCGGAAGGCTCCGAGAGAGAGGGTTTGACCCAAGCCTCTCTTGAGCTGGCTGCCGCTCTTTTTTCCGTGCCTGATCCCGCCACCGCGAATGAAATCAAGGTGCTGCTGGCGAATTACTATCTTGCTCTTCATCCAAACATACCGCTTCCCGCCGTGTTAACTCGTTCCGAGGCCCGGGAAAAAAATCCTGAGATTTATTTTGAGGAATGGAAGCGAGAGAAGGCGCCCGAAATCCCATTTTTGATACCGCGGGATCAAATTCCATCAGCGGAAGAAAAGGTTAAAGGCTGGTTTTTTTCAATGGTGGAGGGCGGAAAGGAGGGGGTTGAAAGTTCGGGCTTTGTTCTGCGTCTTGTTTTGGGCAACGCGAAAAATCTGGAAGAGGTGGAACGCGGTTTAAACGCCGTTCTTAAATTTGCCGCTGCCATGCGGGCCATGGACGTCAATCCGTTTTACCCCCTTTATCATTACCGGTATAAATACCTTAAGAATCCCGTTGTGAAGATTGAAGACCTGGAAACACACCTCGAGTTTTTGCGGGCTTCCGTCCGTGGATTGCCGCCCTTGAACAATTGGGCGGGATTTAAAATCCAGGTTCTTGAACCGCCGGTTTATCCGGATTTTCCGGAACTGAAACAGGCAGAGCTCGGGCAGATTCCGAAAATGGATGCCGCGTCCCGTGACTATGAAGCCAAAAAGGCGTCAATCCGCAAAGCGGTCGAGGTTTTACAGCAGAGCAGCGGCAGAAAATATATACCATTCAACCGCGTCGCTCCGGTTCTGAAACGGAGGGTGATTGAGGTAAAAAGATTTCTTGAGCGGCAGAAACAGGAGGACTTTCTTGCCTGGTTTTTGTTCGACCAGATCAGCACACCTGAAGAATTTTTAAGGCTTACACGCGCGGTGGTCGCGGACATGAGGGAAAAGACAGGTCCCGATGCCATCCTGCACCGCCACGATGTTGAAGCTTATATGGACCAGAATAAGGGATCGCTTCAGACACGCGTCAAAAGACTTTTCCCGCAAGAAGACGCTAATACATTTCTGGCCCGCGAGTTCGGGATTTTTTCAGCATTCACACATTTTGAGACAGCGGACATTGCAGCTTTGCGCACCCAGTGGGCAGAAAAAAGCCTCGTCGCAAGTAAAATTCCGGTTACTCCACGCGCTTTGGATCTGGCCAGGCGCATAGAATCACTGGGCGGCAACAATAAAATTCAACGGCCTCCGATTTCTGAAATTGAGGATTTTTACAGCAGTTTCAGGCTCAGGTACAAGAAAGAAGCCAACATCGGTGACGCCGCGGCCTACTTCGGAGTTGGAGCAACAACTTTTGCCCGCTGGCAGGTGTCATTGGCAAAAGATGAATCTATCGTACTTCCAAGTACTTCAGGTCCAAAGCTGTCGCCCGCAGACGCAGCGGCCATGGAACAGACCATGAAAAAAATTGAATCTCTGGCAAAAAGAGGAGATGTTTCATTTATCACGGAGACATCCGATCTGCAGACCCGGATTGAAAAGCATAAGGATGAAACAGGGATCGTAAGGCGCGCCCAGGATTTCAAGAAGAGGTTCTCGGCCGCAGTCATTCAATATAAAACCAGAGGGGCGACGCTTTCAGGGGATGATGTCGCGCGCGTCGATGGTGTTCAGGAGCGCTTCAGTATTCTGGGGAGAGGGGGCGCGGAGCGCAAGAGGGTCCCGCGCAGGCTGCCTGAAAAAGTCTGGGAAAAAATTCAAAGAGATCTGAAGAAGATTGAACGTTTGGCAGAGAAAGAAAGTGCGGAAGGGGAGTTTTTTAAGGCCATCGCGGATTTCGTGAGTTACGCTGAATCCATTTCTTATCCGGGTAGAAACAGGTTTATTGAGGCGCCTAAAAAACGGATTGAGCAGGCTCTGGAAAATTATGAAGACCGCAAAGGCGGGTTCACGGATCCTGAAAATGAAGCGATTGATGGTTTCCGGAAAAAACTGAGCAAGATCAGGACAGGAACCGAGCCTTCCTTTACCGCAAAGCCAATTTACAGATCCGAGGTCCGGAGCCTGACTCCCGATATCCGGGCCAAAGGCTATTCGCTGGGCAAGCTTATGACCCTGATGTCGGTCCTGCACGCGCATAACATTCCGCGCGAGGAATATGAAAAGCTGGGAGATGGAAATTATGAGGGCCTCCGCCTGCTGGCCAATGCCCAGGAACATGGAGAGACTTTCCCGTCACTGGCAGGAATCAAGTCGAAGGATGGGCTGGAAAATCTGGCCACCAAACAGGCGCCGGAAGACAAGGCCATTCACGAGCTGGCCAAAAACGCGATTGATTCAAGTATTGTTCGCTCGGGAAAGCCCGTTTACAAATCGGGCAAGCATGGGCAGGGCGCGCTTCAGATCCTGGGCGAGCTTATGGCCACGGAATCTTACGCGGTTGTTCAGACTAGGGGCGCGGATGGAAGAGGTGTCCGCCTTTACCTCTGGAAAAATCCAGCCGCGGATTGGGACTTTTATTACGAATTTGACGACAGCATTCCTCGCGGTGTTCAGATTGATGTGTTAAAGGACCTCAAGGCTGTCCGGCAGGACCGAGAGAATATCCTGCGTGAAAAACTGCGCATCAACACCGCTGGCGCCACGCGCGTTAATGGTGAGCGTGTCAACACGCCCGAACTTTATGAAACTTTGCCGGGAGGAGCCAATAAATTTGACCCGGACATTCCGGAAGTTAATGTCACAGTCCGGGATGACGGTTACACCATTTTCGACAAAGGCATTGGTATGGACATCAAGGACCTTCTGGAAATTTACCTGCTTCCGTATGAGCGCCGGAACGGATCGCCGCCGGGAGTCACGGAAGCAACAGCGCCTCCTTCAACTCAGGTTTTTGTCAAACCCGGCATTGCGCGTGTGACGAAGGTTGAAGGCTGGATCAACGGCCATCAGATTGAGAAATATACGCCGAAAGGCGAGGAGCGCTTAAACCTCGTTGAAGAATTTTTGATCAACTTTCCACCCGGCACGGCCGCGCCGAACTCATGGGACAGGATTGAGTATGATCCGGAAACTATCGCAAGATTGACTGGCATCATTGAGGCGCTGACAAATCCGGATAACCCTGTGCAAAACCGATTTGCCCAGATCAACTCCCTGGCGCTGTATCTGCAGAACATTCCCAACAAGGCAGAGCTGGTCAAAACTTTGCGCGTCAAGCTGCAGGACAGAACCCAGGCTTATCTGGAGGCTGCGCGCAGGCGTGGTGAGAACATAATTCCTGTTTCCAACAAACTCAAAGTCGAAAACCAGCCTTTTGCCGCTGAAATTTTTGACAATCCAAAATTTACGCCGCTCGATCCCTGGATTATGGAAACGGATCTGGATACTTTTGTGGCGCAGACAGGAGTCGCGCCGCTGGACAGCGGCACCTTGAAAAGTTTTTCCGCCGAAGCTCCGGGGCTTGCGGACATTCCGGCTTATGTCGCCAACTGGCCGCTGGTCAAGGATGAAAAAAATCTAGCCGCGGTCTGGACGGTCATCGGCGGGCGGATCGTCATCCTGATAGATCCGGATGTTTTCGCGATTCATGGTAGGGATAGCCTCGCGTGGCTGCAAGAACTGGCCGTAACTTTTGACCGGCAAATCAACGGAGTAAAAAATGATTTGAAACCGGTCCCGGCCAAAGCCGGAACCGGAGAAAAGGCTCCTGAAACCGGGCTGATGCAGCTGCTTCTCCGGAACTGGAAACTGCTCGCCATTATTTTCTTCCCGGTCACGATTCTGGCTCTGATCGTCCTTCTTATTGTGTCCATGAGGGCGCCTGAAATTCAACAGCCTCCAAAAACCGGTGAACCTTCTGAAATGAGCACCAAGGACAAAGGTACAGGCAGAGGAAAGTTTGAAGAAGTCCCAAACAAGATTCAGCCTGTGTCTCTGGAAAATTGGAAGAATGCCGCGGATGAAGATGACCGGAGAATGGCTCAGCTCAAGAAAAGTATTTTGGAAAAAACCCGGCCGCAGGAGAAATGGAACGCGGAGGAACTCGATGCCGTGCTTACTGAATTTGCCGCCGGTCGGTTCAAGATCGAATCGGACATTCGGGAACTTTATGAATATCTCCGGACCCTGGATCCCGCCAGCCCTGAAGCGGTAGAAGGCAGGAAAATCCTGCACGCGGCCGCGCGCCGGCATCTGGACCTTCAGGATGGGCTGCTCTGGGATTTATATTATCCTGAAACGGTAGGAAGCGGCAGCCGGGTCAAGAGCGCGAAAAAACAGGACTTGTGGGTACTGCTGGAGAGAATGTTTCAATCCAGACGGCGGTTAGACCGCGGCCTTCAGGATGAACTGGAGGAGGTTGATGTTTTTGGAGAGCATGATTTTGGAGGCAGGCTCCGGGAACTTCGGCGCATCAATGAAAAAATCCTGGATGCCATCAAGGCAGGTGACCGGGCAAAACTCAACAACAGCATTTACTACGAACAGCTTGGAGTTGCCATACGAGCGGGCGATGCGGACGCGCAGCCGGACAAAGTCTATGAAAAACAGGCCCGGCTCCGGTTTTTGATTGAATATTATCTGGACGAAGAGGAGAAGGAGGCTGCGGATAAGAACGAAAGGATCAGGGATCGGGCGGCAGCGAAGCGTTGGGAATATCAAAGCGAGCTCGACCGTTTTGAGAATGCCAAGAAGGAACTTCGCGGTGAACCACTGCCCTTCACGGCGGCTTTTGACAGGCAATGGTTAGATTGGAGCTCCAGCAGCAAGGCCTTGATCAATGCTTTAAAGCGGTCCAATCGTGATGGCAAGGACAAATTCAAGATGGAGCGCGCCGCGGAAACGATCAAGCCGAGGTATGAAGCCATGAGAAAGGCGCTTGATGAGCTGCTGGCGGAGGCCGAGTTCCGTGAGACCCAGGGAAAAATGAAGAAGGAGGACTGGGACAAGCTGAAGGAATTGGCGGAAAGAGTTTCCAATGAAGAGGGTGAATTCGGGAGTGTCTGGAAAACAGAGGTGAAAGACCTGGAAGAAATAAAACAGGACCCTGATCTCTTCAGGCGAATTAACGATTATTTTGCGGCCCTTAAGCCGTTGCCTGTCCGCATCCAGATCTTGATGGGAATGATCCGTCATCAGGACATCGGCGGCTACATTGAGGATTTAAAGCAGACCCGCGCCGACCTTGAAAAGCTTATTGAGAAAGAGCCCGCGGTTATCCGCATGATCTTGAGGCCGGAAGCAAGCTATACCGACATTGTGGAATCCCAGAACCCGGAAATTGCTGATCAGATCGCCTCCTCTTACAAGCTTCCGGAAGAGAAGTGGACGACCGTCCCGGTTTTGAAACGTGATGGCCCGCCCCAGGCTGTGGTGCGTTATCTGGTTCTGAAAAAGATTATTCAAAGGGAGATCAGCCGGCTTGAAAGAAAATTCAAAGACCTGGGTCAAGAGCATGCCGGTTTGAAAGAACGTCTCGATGAGCTGAAGCGGAATTTTTCGGTAATTACCGCGGAGTTTGAGCAGGATTTAGAAAAAAAGCTGCCGAAAAGAGCTGAAGGCGAGAATCCGGAGATAAAAAAATCTGAAATGCCCGAAGGGCTGATCATGACCATCCTCGGCGGACTTGCCATCTTCATCGTCATTATTTTGGGCGCTACATGGTTCACGGCTTCCAATCGTCCGGACCGCGTTGGAAGCGCCTCTCCTTTTGAATTAGCTAAAAAGGAGGAGTCCATGTCAGGTCCACAGCCCAAATTGAGCAGCGGGGAAAAGAAAGCGCGAAAAGAAGAAGTTTATGGCCGCGTTATCAATCCAAGACGGGGCGTTTTTGGTTCAGAAGGATTCAAGCCCCTGATTGTGCAGTATTTCCCGGTCCTGAAAAAAAATGGGAAATGGGGCCGGGCGGTCGCCCCGGTTTCTAAAAGAGCGGTCGATGGCGCGGTGCCGCTGGATTTGCCGGATACAGAAATCACCATGACTGGTGGAGCGAGCAGGCTTGGCATCCCTCTACCGAATTATCCGGATGGCGTCATTCTTGACGATATAAGCATCGAGCTTATAGGAACGGACGGGCTGCCGGTGCCTCTGCCATTTACAGACGCGCATGTGAAAAGAATGGGGGACATTCTTATGTTCTTCGGAGAAGGAGAATAACGGATTACCAACAAAATCCGACATTACCGCCCTGAAGATATTGAGCAGACCATGGAAATTACGACTATGGACGCCAGTGAGTTTGAAGCGTGGCGTAACGCCAAGCTAAAAACTGGAAAAACTCTTGAGCAGCTTATTAGGGAATATGTGCTGAAAGCCGGCAATGATGTCGTTCAGGGCGTCCGTGACTTCATGAAGGCCTATTTTTATTACGCCGCGGACGAGGAAGATTCGTTGGCCAGGAAACGGGCGACATGGGCCGAATCTATTATTGCGGTACTCGATGAGAGCTCGAAGTGTGCCGTCATTTGCAATCAGGCCGCCCTGATCAACACTCTCGCCCTCAATCTCATGTCCATGCCGGCTATTTATGTCACGGAAATTATTCCAAAGGACGAGCGGGGGTGGTGGAGCTCCGTCACAGTCCTGACCCGGGCCCGCGACGGGCATGCCGGTACAATGGCTTTCAAAACCAAAGCGGAGAAAGAGTTCTGGGAATATGAAGAGCCGGTGCAGAACATTGGGCCTAAACCGATAAGGCTTGACCTGCCCGGAGGAAGCACGGTCGGTGTGCGTGTGGATTTCAAGGGGATGTACGAGAGTTTCCTGCGGGGACTGATGGTTCTGAACCGTGTCACCCTGATTGTTTCAAAGGTTGTATCCAACGTCATGCCGATTGTATTTTTTGTCGCTGGCGCGGCTCAAATCATTATGAATTTTTCAGTTCTGATAGCCAGCACGGCCCTGTTCTGGGCGTGGTTTGCCCAGCCGTTTTTTATTGTTTCGGGGATTGTTTTCGCGGCGTCCCTGATCTTGCTGGTTTTAAACGCGGCCATTTACGCGAAAATCAACAACCTTCCGGCCGGTAAAACCATCCGTCATAATTTAAAAATCCTGCCGCTGATTCTCTTGGTCAACCGCTTCAGGACTTTCCGGGAACTTCGCCTGGTCCGCAAGGCTTTGCGTGTCCTGTCAAAGGACAAGGCCAGGGCCCGTGAAACCATGCAATGGTTTTTAAGCAGCCGCCTGGTGAAAATGCAGTCCCATAACGATGGTGCCGCGTTCAGCCTTGAACCCGGAAAACCTGTTTTACGTTACGCGTATCTTTTCAGGAAAGATTTTTTCGAGAAAATAGCGGAATGGAAAGAGTTGTACCAGTTTTATGACCAAGTGCTCGAGGAGAGCGCGGCCCTCCCCGGGGATTATTCCGCCAACCGCCTGCGATTCCTGTCTTCCATGCTGGCCGCCACTGACGGTCAATCTAATGTGGAATGGCGTCTGCGGGAAGACGGCCTTGGCAGCGGCTGGGAAAAAACGGCTGTGCCTATCATGGATGAGTGGTCGCCTTTGGAAAGCGCGATCGACCTTTCCGGCCTCCGCTCCGAAGTCCGCATGAATATTCAAAAGGCGGGCGACGCGCTGCTGAAAAAGGGAATAGCACAGGGTAAGCTGGCAGAAGTTCTGGCATTGCTGAAATTTCTCGATACAGTCATCAAAACCTCCGAGACCGTTTTCGCGAATGGTAAAAAGGACGCGGAGGGATTTGTCCTGCGATTTATCCAGCTGGCTGTTACAAATTTTGAAAGGGCCGAGGAAATCGCGGCATTTCTCCGGGCGACCATGACAACCTATGACGCGCCCTTTTTGCTGCGGCCCGGCATTGAAATGGATTACGGCCCTGAAAACAGCCCGATCGGAGTTCTTATTTTTGAAAAAGGAAATCTGGCCAGCTCTCATGTTTGGGAATATGACGGTGCGGTATGGAAGAAAACGAGACCGACGTACAGTGTTCTGACCAGCATCTATGACGGAGCCGGAAACCGCGTGGCAACGGCCAGGGAACTCGGAAAAAAATTCGAAGTACTCGCGGAACCGGACGTGATTACGGGTGCCAATGTTTATGTGGCGACCAACTGGTCAGAAAGCCAGGTGATCAATTATCCCCGCTGGACGAAACTTTCACAACTTCAAGACCCCGCAAGCAAAGTCAGGGCGGACAATACTTTTTCAGGACGCCTGAGGGGGTATATCGACTGGCTGGTCACGGGCAAGGGACTTGAGTATGAGCCGGACGAAGACCTGGACGCGGACCCGGACGTGCGTTTTGAAGATGACCTGGTGAATGATGCTTTCAAGGCAAAGCTCGACCATGACAATCTGGACAAAAAATTCGGCGGGCCTATCAGCCTTGCCTGGCTGATTGATACCGCCCGGGAAATCCGCGGACAAAAGAAGGCTGGTACGGCGGACATCACTGACGAAGAACTTGATTTCGATAAAGTAAGGGATTTTTTACTTTCGGTTGGCGCCAAGCGAGATGGTCCTGCCTCCGCGAAAGAAGTGCTGGGCACCATTCCTTCCCAGGACAAGACGCGCTCCATCATGCTGCGCGAACTTTTCCAGAACCCCCGCGATGCTATGACCGATGAAGTCCGTGCCCGCTTCGCTGTCGAAGGCAAAGACCTTGAAGTGCGTATGCGCAGCTACCTTTCAGAACGTGAAGGACAAACCAGCTGGAATTTCACGTTCGAAGACCTGGTGGGTATGTCATTCGCGAAGTTTTTCCTGACCTTTTTCCCGCCCAATGTCAGCGACAGTCCGATCACTGAAGTTTTGAAGAACGCCATTGAAGGCCGATCGGCCCTTGAAGACAAGGTCAAGGCTGTGCAGGAAATGGCCAATAAGGAGCTTCAGGAAGACGCGGCGTTTGGATCGGTCATCCGGACCATTCTGGCTTCTGAACCGGATTCTGAAATGGCGGTCAAAAAAATCCTGAAAGACCACCAGACCAAATTTCCAAAATCCAGAAGGTCGGGGCAGTTTGGTATCGGTAAGGATACGGTTTATGTGGGCGCCGATGAAGTGGTGTTCCGCACGGGCATGAATGGCAAGGTTTATCAGGTCCGTGTGCGGGTGGACCGCGACAAGCCAGGCGGTGACATCAAAGACCTCACGGTATTGAGCATGAAAAGATATGACGACCCGAAAAAGAAGTATCAGGGCACCAATATTAAATGGTCCAAAAAAGTAAATGATTCTGACCTTCCGGAAATTTCGGTGGAGGACCGCGACCGCAAATACCTGCTCGCGGAATATGTCGGGGCGGTTTCGGACGTCAAAGGTGTGATGTACCGCAAGAAACCGGACGGAACGCAAGAGGTTCTGGATGTGCCCATCCGTGACCCGCTGGTTGTTTGGGGAAGCTATGGGCCGGACGGCCGCGTACAGGTCCGGGAAAGTATCATGGGCATTTCAAGGGTCGCGGTCAATGACCTTTATATTTCACCCGCCATGAAAGACGATGTGCTGGACAAATATCTGTCCGAATGGGAAATAAGGTGGATGAAAAACAACGCGGTCGGCGTCTATATCCGCAATGAAAATCCCAAAGTTGGCGTGACTATCAGCCGCACCAATCTGACGGACCCTGGTTTTGAACGCAAGCAGGCGCTTCCGGCCAGGCGCAAGGCCGTGGTCCATGCGTGGCGCAGGGGAGCGCTGTCGATCCCGGGGCTTGGAACTTACCGGGAATTCCTGAGTGATCCAAGGCTGACAGGTAGACTGACCGGGCGACTGGACGACACTGCTTTGTCGGTCATTGAAGCGGACGCACAAGTCGTTAATGCCGGGACTTCATCCCTTGATGATGACAAATGGGAAAGCTACCAGAAGAATGCTGACGGCCTTGCCGCTTTCCTCCTATATCTGAAC
>CAZKMJ010000076.1:0-10718 GCA_964553835.1 uncultured bacterium | reverse complement strand
CCCCCGCGTGGGCTCGAACCACGGACACGTGCGTTAACAGCGCACTGCTCTACCAACTGAGCTACAGGGGAATGAAAGATAATTCCGAATAAGACAAGTGCGTATTATAAGGAAGACCAAGGGCCCGGTCAAGGCGTGACAAGTGCTTCTCAGTCACAAAAAAGGCCGGGGTTTCGAGCTATGCTCACCCCGGCCTCTCCCAAACTTACGGGCTTATGAAATCGAGCCTGAATAAGCTGATTTCTCTTTGTCTTTCTTATCTTTTTCGTCGTCCTTCTTTGGCTTGTCCGAAATCGCGCATTCGGTGGTCAAAAACAGGCCGGCAATGCTGGCCGCGTTTTCGATGGCAGAGCGCACGACTTTGGCAGGATCAATCACGCCGTCGGCAAGAAGGTCGGTGTATTCGCCCGTGGCCGCGTTGTAACCATTCGAACCCTTGGATTCGAGGATGGTCTTCACAACCACAGAGCCGTCAACACCGGCGTTTTGCGCGATTTTGCGTGTAGGTTCCTGGAGCGCGCGGCGGATAATGTCAACGCCGGTCGCTTCATCGCCTTCAGCCTTAATGGAATCAAGCGCGGAAAGAGAACGCAGGAAAGCAACGCCGCCGCCCGGCACAATGCCTTCAGCCGCGGCCGCGAGGGTCGCGTGCTTGGCGTCTTCCAGGCGCGCTTTCTTTTCCTTCATTTCAACTTCCGTCGCGGCGCCGACCTTGATCACGGCAACCCCGCCTGAAAGTTTCGCGAGGCGTTCCTGCAGCTTTTCCTTGTCATATTCCGAATCCGACTTTGAGATCTGCGCCTTGATTTGTTCGCAGCGGGCGGTAATGTCTTTCTTGGAACCCGCGCCGCCCACGATGGTGGTGTTGTCTTTGTCGATGGTCACGCGGCTGGCGGAACCAAGCACCGAAGTGTCCAGGTTTTCCAGCTTCTGGCCAAGGTCTTCAGCAATGAACTGGCCCTTGGTCATGATCGCGAGGTCTTCCATCATGGACTTGCGGCGGTCGCCGAAGCCAGGGGACTTGATTGCCGCGATCTGCAGCACACCGCGGATCTTGTTGACCACAAGAGTCGCGAGTGCTTCGCCTTCAACGTCTTCGGCGATCAGAAGAAGCGGGCGTCCAAGACGCGCCACTTTTTCAAGAAGCGGAATCAGTTCCTTGATGGAGCCGATTTTCTTTTCATACAGCAGGATGAAAGGGTCTTTCAGGACCACTTCCATGCGTTCAGCATCGGTCACAAAATAGGGAGAGATGTAACCGCGGTCGAACTGCATGCCTTCCACCAGCTGGAGCTCAGTCTTCATGGTGTTGGACTCTTCGATCGTGATCACGCCTTCCTTGGTGACCTTTTCAATGGCGTCGGCCAGGAGTTCGCCGATTGCGGAATCGCCGTTGGCGCTGATGGTGCCGACGGACTTGAGCTCTTCCTTGCCTTTCACAGGCTTGGCGAGCTTCTTGATCGATTCCACGACCTTGGCGGTGGCCAGATCAATGCCGCGCTTGAGCGACATCGGGTTGGCGCCTGCCGTAACGTTCTTCAGACCTTCGTGAATGATGGCCTGCGCAAGAACAGTCGCGGTGGTGGTGCCGTCACCGGCCATGTCCGAAGTTTTTTCGGCCACTTCCTTGACCATCTGCGCGCCCATGTTTTCGTAGCTGTCCTTGAGCTCGATTTCCTTGGCCACGGAAACGCCGTCCTTGGTAATGGTCGGCGCGCCGAACTTGCGGTCAATCACGACATTGCGGCCGCGGGGACCCAGCGTAACGCTGACGGCCCGGGCCAGAATATCCACGCCGCGCTTCAGCTTGCGGCGTGCTTCTTCTGAGTAAGAAAGTTGTTTTCCTGACATTTATGACTCCTTAGGTTAATGTTTTTCGCGCTTGAACTGTCTGCTCAAGCGCGAAGGCTGACAGCTTTGATAAGTCTGTCTAGCCTTCGTAAACAGCGACGATATCGGCTTCTTTGAGGATCTTGTGCTTTTTGCCGTCGATGGTGATGTCATCGCCGCCCCATTTACCGAAAATCACGCGGTCACCTTTTTTCACTTCGATGGCCTGCACTTTGCCGGAATCAAGGACTTTACCGGAGCCGACGGCCACAACCTTGCCTTCGCTCTTTTCTTCCTTCGCGGTTTCCGGAAGGAAAATGCCGCCCTTGGTTTTTTCTTCGGTTTCAAGGATTTCAACAAGAACTCTGTCGCCCAACGGTTTAATTTTGCCCATTTTTAATTCTCCTTAATTAAAAGTTAATTTTAAAATTTCGAAGCAATTTCACGCATCGCATCGAGCGGGTACCTTCGCCGGAAAGCTTTCAAAGCTTCCCGGCGAGGTAACCACACATCGGTGTGGTTAATACATTCCTCCGCCCATACCACCCATGCCGCCGCCCATTCCACCCGGAGGCATGCCGCCGGCTTTTTCTTCTTCTGGAATGTCGGTGATCAGTGCTTCGGTGGTCAGAAGCAGGCCGGAAACACTGGCCGCGTTCTGCAGCGCGTTGCGGGTCACTTTCTTGGGGTCGATCACGCCCGCGGCAACCAGGTCTTCATACTCACCGGTCGCGGCGTTGTAACCGAAATTTCCTTTTTCAGAAGCCACGCGCTGGACGATGACGGAACCTTCAACGCCCGCGTTCGCGGCGATCTGACGCAGCGGTTCTTCAAGCGAGCGCTTCACAATCTGCGCGCCCACTTTTTCATCGCCGGAGAGCTTAAGGGAATCGATGGCCTTGCTGGCGCGGATCAGTGCAACGCCGCCGCCAGGCACAATACCTTCTTCAAGCGCGGCGCGGGTCGCGTGCTGAGCGTCTTCAACACGGGCCTTCTTTTCCTTCATTTCGGTTTCGGTCGCGGCGCCGACATGGATAACCGCCACACCGCCGGCGAGCTTCGCCAGGCGTTCCTGCAGCTTTTCCTTGTCGTAGTCGGAGGTGGTTTCATCGATCTGGCGCTTGATCAACGCGACACGGCCGTTGATATCAGCGGTTTTTCCGGCACCTTCAACGATGGTGGTGTTTTCCTTGTCCACCGAAACGCGTTTGGCGCGGCCCAGGTCTTTCAGGGTCACATTTTCAAGCTTCATGCCAAGCTCTTCGGAGATCGGCTTGCCGCCGGTCAGGATGGCAATGTCTTCGAGCATGGCTTTGCGGCGGTCACCAAAACCCGGCGCTTTGACAGCGCAGACATTCAGGGTGCCGCGGATCTTGTTCACAACCAGGGTCGCAAGGGCTTCGCCTTCGACTTCTTCGGAAATAATCAGAAGCGGCTTGCCAGACTTGCTGGTGGCTTCCAGGAGTGGAAGCAGGTCTTTCATGGCGGAGATTTTCTTTTCGTAGATCAGAATGAAAGCGTCTTCAAGCACCGCTTCCATGCGTTCGCCGTCGGTCACGAAATATGGGGAAAGATATCCCTGATCGAACTGCATGCCTTCCACAACGTCCAGCGTGGTGCTGGTGGTCTTGGCTTCTTCGATCGTGATGACGCCGTCTTTACCGACCTTTTCAATGGCTTCGGCAAGCAGCTTTCCGATTTCGGAATCGCCGTTGGCGCTGATCGTCGCGACCTGTTCGATTTCTTTTTTGTCCTTGCCGATGGCGCGGGCAAATTTGTTGAGTTCTTCAACCACGGCATCAACAGCCTTATCAATACCGCGCTTCAAAGCGGTAGGGTTGGCGCCAGCGGTGACGTTCTTCAGACCTTCACGATAGATGGCCTGTGCAAGCACGGTAGCGGTAGTGGTACCGTCGCCGGCGTTGTCGGAAGTTTTGGAAGCAACTTCCTTAACCATCTGAGCGCCCATATTTTCGTAGGGCTCTTCGAGTTCGATTTCCTTGGCGACCGTGACACCGTCCTTGGTGATGGTGGGGGAGCCGAATTTCTTTTCAATGACCACATTGCGGCCTTTGGGACCGAGGGTAACTTTCACCGCGTCAGCGAGCTGGTCCACGCCCTTCTGGATCGCGCGGCGTGCGTCTTCATCAAATAATAGTTGTTTAGCCATGTTGATAGTTCTCCTTTGATTTATTTCTAAGTTTGGAATTATTTCAAAATAGCGGGGGTTTAATCCGCTAGCACTCAAATTCCAAGAGTGCTAACAGGGGCTATTCTATAGAAAATCGGGCAAAAATCAAGCGCGGACGACGCTGTGGTAGGCGGATAGAAGGGCGTATAGGGATAGCTTGGGGTCCAGGACCTCAAAGGACTTGGTATAGGGCTTGAGGGACTGGGCAAAACCGCCAGTGGCGATGACCTTCATGCGGCCATAGCGGGCCTTAAAGCGTTCCACCAGGCCATCTGTCAGGGCTCCGTAGCCTTCCAGGATGCCTGATTTCATACAGTCATAAGTATTTGTCCCAAGGAAAGATGCGGTCATTTTCGGAAGGCGGGCTTTCTTAGGCAGCCGTGCGGCTTTGTTGATCAGGGCATTAAAAGAGAGTTCCGGGCCAGGAATAATCATGCCGCCCTCAAAAACTCCCTTTTTGGACACATAGTCAAAGGTGATGGCTGTTCCGAAATCAATGACCAGGAAGGGAGGCTCAAATCGCTGTAAGGCCCCATAAATGTTGACGATACGGTCTGTACCCAGCTTGCTTAACGGGCGGTATTTGTGACTTATTGGCACGTTCAAATTGTCGCCAACTACCCAAGTTTGGGCTTTTATTGATTTTGTAGCTTTTTGGACTTTAAGGGTAACTTTTGGGACAACGGATGATATAACGACGTTTAAATGCTTATTTAACCCACTTAGTGAACATTTACGGATTAATTTTGGGATATCGTCATGAAGTACTGATCCAGAGGCTTTTAAGAGCCCGCTTTTAAAAAGTCCCCAGGTTACGGCTGTATTTCCAACGTCAAGGACGAGCAGCATAGAGCTCCTGAAGGTCGGTTTCGAACTGGGCCAGGAGGTCCTGCAGGATTTCTTCCCGGTCGTAATTCTGATTTTTGATTTCTTTCATGGAAATGGCTTCGGGCAGCAGTTCTTCTTTTTTCGCGTTCACATTCAGTCCCACGCCGATGACAATGCTCTCAATGTTTTTTCCTTCTGTGGCGGATTCGGTCAGCACGCCGCAGATTTTTTTTCCATGCACCATCACATCATTCGGTTTTTTCAGCGTGGACACAATGCTGTATTTTCCCAGCACTTTGGAAACGCAGCGGCACGCGATCTGCGTAACAATAGGCGCATGGGCCGCGGAAACAGGAGGCCGTATCAGAATGGAAAATAAAAGATTCTTCCCGGCCGGTGATTCCCATTTTCTGCCAGGTTTTCCGCGGCCCGCGGTCTGATGGTCCGCGACAATGACAAGCCCTTCGTCCGCGCCTTCCCTGGCTTTCTGCTGGGCGTAAGTATTCGTGGATTCAAGTTCGCTAAAACGTTCAATGGTAAACTTCATCCTAAAGAACCATATTCATGATGAAATGTAAAATCTCGGCAGGCGGCTGGAAAGCCGGGTCACAATTTCATAGGGAATGGTGCCGGCCCATTTGGCCATTTCTTCCGCGGTGATGCGCGCGCCCTGATCTTCGCCAAGCAGTGTGATTTCATCACCGGCGGCTGCTTCCGTGTCTTTCAGGTCCACGCAGATGTAATCCATGGAAACACGGCCAGCGATGGGGTAGCGCTTTCCTTTATATAAGACAAATGCTTTGTTCGAAAGGGCCCACGGATAGCCGTGGCTGTAGCCGATGGGGAGGGTGGCGATGTTGGACGGTTTATCCGCGACGTAAGTCCTGCCATAGCCAATGCTCTGCCCCTTCTCGATTCTTTTGACCAAAATGATCCGCGATTTCAGGGAAAGCACGGGTTGGAAACCAGCGATTTCAATCAGGGGATCCGGCGATATCCCATAGAGGATCAAACCCGGCCGGATCAGATTGAAAGCCTTCATCGGATTTTCGATGCACAAAAGGCCCGAGCTGTTGGCGGCATGCCTGTAGCGGAAGCGGAACCCGGTGCTTTCGATTTCGCGAATAATGCCGGCAAGAGTTTCCGTCTGCTTTTCGGAAAAACCATCTTCGCGTTCACCTGTGGGGAAGTGCGTGTAAATGCCTTCAAGGGTAATTCCGGGAAGTTCAATGATTTTGCGGATTTCACTTACCGCGTTGGCGGCCGGAATTCCCAGACGACCCATGCCGGTATCGACTTTGACATGGACGCTGGTTTTGAGCACAAGAGATTCAGAGACTTCTGAAATTTCCGCGGCCTCTTCAAAGCTTGAGACGCTCATGGTCACATTGTTTTTCACGGCTGTGACAATTTCGGGACCGAACAAACGGCCGAAAAGAAAAAGGGGAATATTGACGCCTCGCTCTTTCAACTCCAGAACTTCATACAGGCTGGAAACGCCCAGGTAAGCCACTTCACCGGAAAGCGCGCGCGCGGTTTCCACAAGCCCGTGGCCGTAGGCATTGGCTTTCACCACGGCCATGACCTGTGGCGGATAATTTTTGGCCTGGAGGATTTTTTTCAGAAAGGAAAGGTTTGAAACCAGCCTGTTGAGGCGGACTTCCAGCCACGCGCCTTGTCCTGATTTTGCAAGGGTTTCAGCAGGCAGCAGTGACATTTTTTCTTTCTTCCGCTTCGGAAAGCCGGAAATAAAAAGGCAGGAGCTTGCGCCTGTCAATTTTTTCGAGTTTGGGGTCTTTTCTGTCAAAAAGCTCAATCAGGGAAGAAGCCTGTGGAAACCAGTTTTCCTCTTCTTCCATTTTCAGGCCGGACTGTTTGAAGGCGGCTCCATATTTGCCCAGAGCATTTCCGGTGACAATTGCGTTCGCGGGAATGCTTTTAAGGGTTTCTTCAACGGAAAGCACCTGCGGTTCTTTGGTCGACGTCCAGCTGCCATTTTTCCGCGTGTAAACACGGAGATAAATTTTTTCGCGGAAAGCGTCCAGTGCCACGGCAAGGTTTGAGCCTTCCGAAAGTTTTGAGAAACATTTGTTTTCGGCGATCAGGTCCAGGCTGAGCGCGCCGTAGCAGGGGACTTCAGAGCCGGCCAGAAAACCTTTTAAAGTCGCGAAACCCACGCGCAAGCCGGTGAATGAGCCGGGGCCGCGGCCGATCAGAAAACCTTCAATGTCATTCAGGGAAATGCGCGATTTCTTGAACAGCTGCTCCATTAATGGAAGGATCCGCTCGGCGTGGTTCATCAGGCCTTCAACAGTACCTGAATGGATTTTGCCCTTTTTGTCTTTTAAGGCAAGGCTCAGCACGGGGCTGGAAGTATCAAGGGCAAGGAGAGCGGTCATGGGAGTTGGTATTTTAGCCTTTTCAGGCAGGATTTCACCTGTTTTTTGTCCTTGCCCCGTCAAACCGGGCCCCCTATAATGACGGCCGCTATGGAATCCAACCGCTGGCTCGAATTCGTTTCTTCCAAAATCCAGTCCCAGATCTCTTTTGAGAACGCCCGCAAGGCGGAAAACTGGGCTGTTGCCCTTTTGGCGTTTCTGGCCCTGGGCGGCGCGCTTTCAGCTGCTGGCTCCAAGGAAACCGGAAGCCCGGTGCTGTTTTCCTCCAAAGTCCTTTTCCTGGTTTTTTCGCATCTTATTTTCGTGCTGGCGGTATTCATGCCTGCCGTGCTTCAGAAAGGCCGCAAGCCCTTGTCGAAACTTTTCGGCATCCGCGATTTCACCAGCTTATTCACCATTTTCTTCATGCTGACCTTTTATGCCGCTGTGATCGCGGCCGTCAGCTGGCAGGCCGCTACGGGCTCGCCTGACACTTCCGTTTCCAATTTCTTCCGCTTTACCGCCTGGGCCAATGTGCTTCCGGCTTTCTTTTATCTGGGCCTTGGCGTCTGGGGATTTCTCGGTCTTGCTTTCTGGCCTGCGGCCCTGAGCAAGTTCACTGAAAAAGCCGGGAAGACTTTTCCGTTTTTTCTCGGGCTTCATTCTGTTTTTGCCGCCCTGCTTGCGCTGTCTTATATGGAAGTCGGCGCTTTCGGAACCCCGTCATTTTTTGAGAATCTTCATATCGCGGGCCTTTTCTGGGTTTTTATGGCCGGCTCAATTTTCCTCGCAGGCCGCCTGCTTCAGCCTTCTTTCATCCAGCCGCTTTCCGCGCTGGAGCTTGAAATCACTTCCGGCCGTTTTGAACGGGCCGAAATCATCCTTACCCGTTACAAGGAGGTTTTTGTTTCCCAGCGTTTTGAGTTCTGGCTTCGCCAGATGGCGCATACTGCTTCCCAGCGCGCGCATGAAATCGCGTCCTTCTGCCATGAAGCCATCAGCCTGGTCAGCCGTGAAAAGCCTTCTGAAATCGACCTTCGCCAGGTGGACGACCGTTACCGCAAGGCCGTGGCCCAGGGGGAGAAACTTGAAAAGGAAGCCAGCCGTTTCTTTTTCAATTACGCGCTTTGGGACCTGAATGAAGTGGAAACTCAGAAAGCAGAAACAGTCCGCGATCAGTTCTCCAAAGAGCTGCGCAACGCGAAACTGGAAATTGCCAGTGTGCGCAAGCGCATTGATGAAAGGCTGATCGCGCTCCGCCCGCTGCTCCAGCAGCCCCCTGTTCCTCCCGCTGCGCCTTCAGCACCCGCGACGGTTTCCGCCGCTCCCCAGGAAGTCACCACTACCACTTCCCGCTAAAATCTTGTATGCTGGCTCTATGAGCGAGCATTGCTGCAGCCACGATCTAAAAACTCCCAAGCCTTTTTATAAAACCCTTCTGTTCTGGGCCTGCACCGTCAGCGCTGTGCTTTGCGGTCTTTCCTATGTGATTCCCGCGCTGAGTGCCTTCCGCGAGAATTTCTTTCACTATCTGGGTATGATGATTGTGCCTGTTTCGGTTGGTTTTATTGCCGGAGGCCTGGTCGACTATTACGTTCCCCAGGAATATATTTCAAAATTCCTGGCTCATCACCGCAAGCGGGCCGTGTTTTATGCCACAGGCCTTGGTTTTCTGATGAGCGCGTGCAGCCATGGCATTCTGGCGCTTTCCATGGAGCTTCATAAAAAGGGCGCGTCGGGCCCGGCAGTTGTCAGTTTTCTTCTTGCAAGCCCGTGGGCCAACCTGCCGATCACTTTTCTTCTTTTTGGATTTTTCGGCGCCAAAGCTTTTGTCATTATTTTGTCGGCGCTTTTTATCGCCATTTCAACGGGCCTGATTTTTCAGAAGCTTGAAGAAAAAGAAACACACTTTGAAAGACGACCCGGATTTTTCAGTCGCGAAGGACATCGCCCGGCGTTTTAAAAATTACCGGCCGACTGCTGCAGCGATCAAAAAAGACGCGGCTGGAATCTGGCGGGGGATGATCAGTCTGATCAATATGGTCATGGGCTGGGTCCTGGTTGGGGCTGTTCTGGCAAGTCTTCTCGGTACGCTGGTTCCGTCTGGCGTTTTCCAGCACTGGTTTGGCCCGTCCCTTCTGGGCCTTCTGGCCACGCTCGGTCTCGCCACTATTATTGAGGTTTGCTCCGAAGGGACTGCTCCGGTCGCTTTTGAAATCTACCGTATGGGGGGCGCTTTCGGGAATGCCTTTACCTTTCTGATGGCCGGGGTCATTACCGACTATACGGAAATAGGGCTGGTCTGGGCCAATATCGGCCGCAAAACGGCATTATGGATGATTGCAGTCTCCCTGCCGCAAGTCATTATCCTGGCTTGGGTTTTCAACCATATCTTTTAAACGGATTTGGTGTGAATATTCCGGGGGGATGCCCGTCTTATAACTTGTAGCTGTATTGACTTTTAGCGATCATCAGCTATCATTTGTGTCAAATCTAAGGAGGAGTAAATGAAGACGAAATTAGCACTACTGGTGTTGCTTGCCCTCGCGTTCCACCCTGCTCTTCTTCTTGCCGAAGATAAGCCGGCTGCCCCCGCTCAAGCTGCGGCTGCTGGTCTTGATGCTGCGGTTCCCGAAGATGAGGACCTTCTGCTTGAAGATGAAGATCTTCCTGCGGATGAAGACCTTGCGCTTGATGAGGATCTTGGCGCTGCCGATGAAGCTCTTCCTGCTCTTCCGGAAGCTGCTCCTGCCGCGGGCGACGAGAAAAAATAACTTCTATTTTCGTTCAGGCCGGTTGGAAAGTACTTTTCCTTCCGGCCTGATCCAGAAGTTCGCAAACCTGCGTTTTAGTAAATTCCCTTCCAAAAACTTTCTTCCATACTTCCGGCGATTCCATTGAGAGATAAAGCGTCATGTCCGGCGCTTTGGCGCGCAGCATATCCACCATCTTTTTATAGATCTCAATCCTTCTCGGCTTGAAGTAACGCATCTTTCCGTCCATGCCTGTTATCCATTCAGCCAGCGGCAGGGTGGATTTGGGGAATCGTGACTGCATGACCGGTTTGAGTTCTGGCATGAAACGCAGGCAGCCGATGCTGACCCAGGCCACGGCTTCCGCCGGCACCTGGCTGAAAAGTTTCGCGACGGCCGATTCATAATCTTTTTCCCAGCCCGGATAGTCAATGATGGGATCAAAATGAAACCCCACACGATAGCCCGCGGCAATGACCTTGTTCGCGGCGGCAAGCCTTTCGTCCATGTTCGCGCACTTGTGCTCTTCTTCTTTCTGGATTTTCTCGGAATTCATGGACCATGAAACCAGCGCCCGGCCTTTGGGGTCCAAATCCAACAGGGCGTCCACACAGTCGCTTTTGGTCTTAAGCTCCAGGATGGCGTTTCTCTGTTTCGCGAAGAAAGGCACGAGTGTTTCAGAAAAACCCGTAATGGGATCAAGAGAAAGTGAGTCGGCCAGCTGGCCTGTGCCGATGC
>CAZKMJ010000075.1:0-10942 GCA_964553835.1 uncultured bacterium | reverse complement strand
CGCTATGGGCACTTCAGCGTTCCCATGGACGAAGTTTTAGTACGTGTGACCCTGGACATTTCTGGTCGTCCGTCTATTTACGTGCACAAAGGGAAGGGCGTAAAATTCTCGCGTCTTGAAAATTATTCATTTCACGATGCATGCGAAATGCTCAAGTCCTTCACACTGCACGCGGGCGTCAACCTGCACATTGAAGTCGTGAACGGCCATGATTCGCACCACATCATTGAGGGCATGTTCAAGGCGTTCGCAAAAGCGCTGGACATGGCCACCCAGATCGATCCGCGAGTTAAAGGTATTCCTTCGACCAAAGGCTCGCTCTAAACCCAATGCCGTGCCGCTGTCCGGCTCGCTCCCGAAGGGAGTTACCTTGATTTTTGTAGTGGACTATGGAATGGGAAACCTGCGAAGTGTTTCCAAAGCGGTTGAGCACCTCGGAGGCAAAGTTAAAGTCAGCTCCAGCCCCTCTGATTTAAAATCCGCCGACAAGATCATTCTGCCCGGCGTTGGCGCGTTTGGTGACGCCATGGATGAGCTCCGCAAGCAGCGCCTTGTCGAACCCATTCGAGAAGCCATCTCGGCGAAAAAACCTTTTCTGGGCATTTGCCTGGGCATGCAGCTTCTGTTCAAAAGCAGTGAGGAATCTCCGGCTGCCGAAGGCCTGGATATTTTTCCGGGTAAGGTCCAGCGTTTCCGTTCAAAAAATGTCAAAGTCCCGCAAATGGGCTGGAACCAGATCAAGCTGAAAAAAAAATCTCCGCTAGCCTCAGGGCTTGACGACAACAGCTATTTTTATTTTGTGCACAGCTTTTACGTGGTCCCGCAGGACAAGTCGCTGACTTTAGGAGAAACTCAGTATGGCGATGAAAATTTCACGTCCATTCTGGCGTCCGACACAGTCTTCGCGACCCAGTTTCACCCGGAAAAAAGCCAGAGCGCGGGTCTTAAAATCCTGGAAAACTTTATCAAACTATGAACATTTATCCTGCCATAGATCTTTATGAAGGACAGGTCGTACGGCTGACCAAGGGAGATTTCGCGCAAAAAACCGTTTACTCGGATTCTCCAGCAGGCATCGCGAAGCAGTGGGAAAGTCAGGGCGCGGCATGGATCCACATCGTCGATCTTGAAGGCGCCAAGACTGGTGTCCTGAAAAATATCCCGTCTTTGGCCGCGATCCGTAAAGCCGTAAAATGCCGCCTTCAGTTTGGCGGGGGAATGCGAAGCATGGAAGCTATTGAGCAGGCCTTGGGCGCCGGAGCTGACCGGGTAGTGCTGGGGACCAAAGCCCTGGAACCAGCCTTCTTTGAATCTGTCTTGAAGCGTTTTGGAGGCAAAATCGCGGTAGGTATCGATATTCGCGACAATCAGGTCCAGACCCAGGGCTGGCTGACAGCTTCCCAGGTTTCGTTGGAAGAATCTCTGAAGATTTTTGACCGCCATGGTGTGGAAACGCTGATTTATACCGATATTTCAAAGGACGGCATGCTGCAGGGACCTAACTTTGAGCGCCTGGGATTTGTCCTGAAAAATTCCCATGCGCGGATTATTTTGTCAGGCGGTGTGGGAAACATTACTGACATCGAGCGCTGCGCGGCCATCACGGACAAAAATTTTGAAGGCGCCATTGTGGGCAAAGCGCTATATGAAAAAACCATGGACCTGAAACAAGCCATCACCAAAGCGGGGAGCCAGAAATAATGCTGACCATGTTCAAGCCGTATCTGGATGTGATTTTGTCAGAACGAAGCTGGTCCTGGTCTTTAATCGGCATCCTGTACGTGCTTGCCGGGCTTTTCGTGCGCAGCTGGTTCCTTGGCCCCGTCATGGGCAAAGCCAAGAAGCTCGACAAATCCGTTTTCAAGGCCGTCAAATCCTCCTATTTCAAGCGTTCACTGCTAGGCTGGCTTTTCTTTTTTCTGCCACTAGCGGCTTTCACGCTTTACTGGCAGAAAATCCTTCCGCCCGTGGTCACCGATAAAATGGTAGCTGGCGGCGTTGTATCCCTGCTTGTTCTTTCCATCATGTTTCATCTGCAGGCTTTTGGCGCCGGCGTCACCGCGGTGCTGAAAAAGCAGACAGAAAACATGAAGGAAAAAAGCCTTTTCGAAGCTTAACATGCTCGCCAAAAGAATTATTCCCTGCCTCGACGTCAAGGATGGAAGGGTAGTCAAAGGCATCAAGTTCCTTGAATTAAAAGATGCCGGTGACCCGGTTGCCTGCGCCATTGCCTACGATAAACAAAACGCGGACGAACTTGTTTTTCTGGACATCACTGCGTCCCACGAAAACCGCAAGACCATGATTGAAATGGTGGAAAAAGTCGCGGAATCAATTTATATCCCGTTCACAGTGGGAGGCGGCATCCGAAGCACGGCCGACATTCGCGAACTTTTGAAAGCTGGATGCGACAAAGTTTCGATCAACAGCTCCGCGATTGCCAATCCGGAATTGATCCGTGAAGCCAGCAAACGTTTCGGCGCGCAATGCATTGTGCTGGCTATCGACGCGCGCAAGGACGGCGATAATTTCTGGCGAGTTTATACCCATGGCGGCAGGAACCCTACGAAGCTGGAAGCAGTGGCCTGGGCCAAAAGAGGGGAAGAGCTCGGCGCGGGCGAAATTCTTCTGACCAGCATGGATCGGGACGGCACCAAGATCGGCTATGACCTTGAGCTGCTTCGCGCGGTTTCAAGGGCCGTTAAAATCCCGGTCATTGCCTCAGGAGGCGTGGGAAATGCTGAACACCTTTACCAGGGTTTCCACGAGGGGGAAGCCGATGCCTGTCTGGCCGCCTCTATTTTCCACTTCGGGGAATTGACCATTCCCGAAACAAAGAAATACCTGGCTAAAAAGGGCATTCCCGTCCGTTTGTAGCACGCTCACGGACGGAGACTTCCTTGGTCTCCGCTGTGACGCACTTAGCCATTGAGGCTAAGTGTATCCAGTTGACACAGTCTCCACTTCACGCCATAATCTTGGTTTCCCAATAGACATAGGAGCGTTTTATGACTGAATACAAGTACAATGCGCAGGGCCTTATTCCGGCCATTATCCAGGATGCTGATTCAGGAGAAGTCCTGATGCTTGCCTACATGGATAAAACCGCGTTTGAGCGCACTTTGAAAGAAAAAAAGACCGTCTTTTATTCCCGTTCCCGCAACACTTACTGGGTCAAGGGTGAAACTTCCGGCCATACGCAGGACGTGCAGCAGGTCCTGACTGATTGCGACCGCGACACTATCCTGATCCGGGTCAAGCAGCATGGCGCTGCCTGCCACGAAGGCTACCGTTCCTGCTTCGTGCACGAGCTTAACGACAACGCCGAAATCACGAAAGTGACCCAGCCGAAGATTTTCGATCCGGACAAAGTTTACAAAAAATAACATGATCCGGTTTGAAGAATTCAAAAAGCTGAGCCGGCGCGGCAACCTTATTGCCGTTTCCCAGACCGCTCCTGCGGACCTGGAAACGCCTGTTTCCTGCTTTCTGAAACTTGCCTCCAAAAACAAACACGCCTTTCTTCTGGAGTCCGCGGAGCAGGGGGAGAAGAACGGCCGGTTTTCTTTTATCGGGCTGGAGCCGTCCGCGATTTTCAAATCGCTGAACGGGCAGGTCACGGTTGAAAAGAAAAACAAATCCCTGCGCGCGCCCAAAGGGTTCCAGATCGTGGACATTGTGCGCGAATGCATGAAAGACTTCCGGCCGGCTAATCCGGAAAGTTTTCCGGGCTTTGGCGGTGGTTTTGTTGGTTATCTGGCGTATGAAAACGTCAAAGATTTCGAAACCATCCGTCTTGCTTCCAAAAAAGGTCCTGCCGTTCCGGATTCTGTTTTTTTCCTGAGCCAGGACTTTGTGGTCTTTGACCATTTCCGAAAGACCATTTCCATTGTAAGCCTGGTGGACACGCGCAGCTTCAAATCGCTCAAAGCCGCTTATAAAACAGCCGAGAAAAAACTTCATGGACTGGCCTTAAAACTGAAGCAACCACTTAAAGCGCCGGCGGCTTCTTCAAAAAAAATCAGCACCGCGCTTCATTCGAATGTCACACCCAAACGGTTTTACGACCAGGTCCGCAAGATCAAGTCCTATATCCGCGCGGGGGACTGCATCCAGGTGGTACTGTCCCAGCGTTTTTCATTTCCGCATCTGGCCAATGACTTCCAGATCTACCGGGCGCTGCGCTCCATCAATCCCTCGCCGTACATGTTCTATTTCAAGTCCGGTAATTTTAGGCTGATCGGTTCATCGCCCGAAATGCTGGTGCGTAAAACCGGTCGCGTGGCTGAACTTCGCCCCATCGCGGGTACAAGGCCGCGCGGTAAAAACCAGGCCGATGACCTGCGCCTTGAAGAAAACCTGAGAAAATCTAAAAAAGAAATGGCTGAGCACCTGATGCTTGTAGACCTTGGCCGCAATGATCTTGGCCGCGTTTGCGAGTTCAACAGCGTCCGGGTCAAAAATTTCGCGCGCGTGGAACGTTATTCGCATGTCATGCATCTTGTCAGCGATGTGGCTGGAAAGCTGAAAAGCGATAAGACTTCTTTTGACCTGCTCAAAGCTACTTTTCCGGCCGGTACGGTCAGCGGCGCGCCAAAAGTACGGGCCATGCAAATCATCGACGAGCTTGAACCTGAAAAACGCGGCCCATACGCGGGCTGTCTTGGGTATTTCAGCTTTACGGGCGACATGGACATGTGCATCACCATTCGCACCCTGGTGCTGGATGGAAAGAAAATTTATTTGCAGGCCGGAGCGGGGATCGTAAAAGATTCTTCGCCTCAGAAAGAATTCCAGGAAACTGTCAACAAGGCACGCGCGCTGCTCAAGGCGCTGGCCATGCAGGGAGAATTCTGATGCTTTTAATGATCGATAATTACGACTCCTTCACGTACAACCTGGTGCAGTATTTTGGCGAGTTGAAGAGCAATCCGGTCGTATTCCGCAATGACCGGATAAGCATTGAAAAAATTAAAAAGCTCAGGCCGGACCAGATTGTAATTTCCCCGGGACCCTGCACCCCTAAAGAAGCCGGCATTTCGAATGAAGTTATCAAAACCTTCGCGGGAAAAATCCCGATTCTTGGCGTATGCCTGGGACATCAGTGCATCGGCTACGTTTTCGGCGGGAAGGTCATCCGGGCCAAACAGATCATGCACGGCAAGACCTCTGAAATTTATCACAAGAAGGGCGGCCTCTTTCTGGGCCTGCCGGAACCGTTTAACGCCACACGCTACCATTCTTTGCTGGTGGAAAAGAAATCGCTGCCCAATGAACTGGAAATGACCGCCTGGACCAAACAAAACGAAATCATGGGCCTGCGGCACAAGTCCCTGCCTGTTTGGGGAGTACAGTTTCATCCGGAATCCATCCTGACCGAAGGCGGCATGCAAATCCTTAAAAATTTCCTGACCCTGTCGCGCAAAAAGAAATGATGTCCGGCGTGCTTTCACAACTGACCCTCGGTAAAGATCTGAGTTACAGCCAAAGCGTGTCGGTTTTTAACCAGGTTTTTTCAGGAAAGGTTACGGACCCACAGATCAAAAGCCTGCTCGTTCTGCTTGCGCGCAAGGGCGAAACCGCGGACGAAATCCGCGGCTGCGGAGACTCACTCAAGAAAAATGAGCCGCGTTTTCCGGTGCGCATGCCCGGCCTTACCGATACCTGCGGAACCGGGGGAGACCAAAGCTGTTCACTGAACATTTCAACGCTCTCAGCCATTGTGACCGCAGGCGCTGGCGCAAAGGTGGCAAAGCATGGCAATCGGGCGTTTACTTCCAAATGCGGCAGCTCCGACCTTATGGAAGCGCTTGGCGTCAAGCTTGAGGCTGGCCCCGCAAAAATGGCCCAGGCCATCCGTAAAAGCGGCATTGGATATTTTCATGCACCGGCTTATCATCCCGCTGTTGGACGGCTCCAAAAAATCCGCAAAGAGCTGAAAATCCGTACGATTTTTAATTTGCTTGGACCGCTTGCAAATCCGCTTCAGCCAGACCGTAAACTGGTCGGGGTATCAAGCGGCAAGGCTTTTGAAATCTACCTGAATGTTCTGCGGAAGGCGGGCCTGAAACGCGGTTTACTTGTACACAGCCAGGACGGCATGGATGAAATCTCAACGTCCGTACCGACCCAGGCCGCATTGATTGAGCGCGGGCGTGTCAAAAAGATGCGGATCAATCCGCGCGCCTTCGGGCTCCGGAAGGTTTCAAAATCCGGCATGGCATGTTGTTCGCCGGCCGAGAGTAAAGCCCTAAGCCTGCGCATCCTGCAGGGGAAGGAAAAAGGGGCCGTGCTGGATGTTATTCTTATCAATGCAGGAGCTGCCATCTGGGTTTCAGGCAAGGCACAAAACTTGCAAGAAGGAATAAACCTGGCCCGGAAGTCCATCACATCGGGTAAAGCATTTAATGCCTTGAAAGGGCTGATTAAAATTTCAAACTCATGATCCTCAACGACATCCTGATCCATAAACGCAAAGACCTGGAAGAGCTGAAGAGCCGTTTTCCGCTCCACCGTCTTCGTGACGCGGTGGAAGGCAAGCCGCGCGCGGACGTGCGCTCCTTCCGCAAGGCCGTGGCCAATACCAAGGGCCTTAATATTGTGGCCGAGCTTAAAAAAGCGTCGCCTTCCGAAGGCGTCATCCGGGAAGATTTTCAGCCCCTGCGTATCGCGGGCCTTTATGAGCACGCGGGCGCGGCCGCGCTTTCAGTTCTGACTGAGCCTCATTTTTTCAAGGGCCGTCCCAGCTATCTGAAAACCGTGCGCCAGGTCACTCATCTGCCCATTCTGCGCAAAGACTTTCTTTTTGAAACCTATCAACTTTACGAGACTGCGCTTCTTGAAGCCGACGCGTACCTGTTGATCGCTTCCATTTTAACGGAAGAAGAATTACGTGACCTGATTGAGCTGGGCAAAAAGCTGCAAATGGACGCGCTGGTGGAAGTTCATTCCGACGATGATTTGAGAAAAGCACTCGACGCAGGGGCGGACATCATCGGTATCAATAACCGTGACCTCAAGAGCCTGAGCGTGGACCCCAACCGCGCCAAAACGCTTTTACCGCATATCCCCAAGGGCCATCCGGTCATTGTGGAAAGTGGATTTACCAAGCATGAAGAACTGCTGGCTTATAAAAGCCTGGGCATTCATTCCTTCTTGATCGGCACCGCGCTCATGAAGTCCGAGGATATCGGCGGGAAACTCTCGGAACTTCTGGGCAGTGACAAGAAGTGGAGAAAAGCCGAATGACAAAGGTCAAGATCTGCGGAAACACCAACCCGGAAGACGCGAAACTCGCAGCCACGCTGGGAGCGGACTATCTGGGCCTGATTTTCGCGGAAAGTAAGCGCAAGATCGACATCACGACTGCCAAGTTGATTGTCCAGGCGCTTCCGAATTTTCATAATTTCGTGGGTGTTTTTATGAACCAACCCAAGGATGAAGTCGAAAAGACTGCAAATGCGGTAGGGCTGAAAATCCTTCAGTTTCATGGCGATGAGCCTTCTCTTTATTGCCGTTCATTCATGGACAAGGGTTTCCAGGTCATCAAGACTTTCCGAATCAAAGAAGCCATGAGCCTCAAGCGCATTGACGAATACGACGTGACCGCTTTCCTTTTTGACACCTATTCAAGTGAAGGCGGGGGAAGCGGGAAGACCTTTGACTGGTCTCTAATCCAGGACAAACCCTTTGTGCATGAGAAACTATTCCTGGCCGGCGGACTGAACGTTGACAATGTCCGCGCGGGCATCGATAAAATAAAACCCTATGCCGTGGATGTTGCCAGCGGCGTCGAAAAAGAACCGGGGCGCAAAGACCCGGCCAAACTTAAAAACTTTATTTCTCTGGTCAAGGAGAACAAGCCGCTCCATGCCCAAAAGCCATCCATTCATCCATAAATTCCTGAAGAGCCTGGAGAAAGTCGACCGGGCCACACTGGAACAGTATCTTCTCGACCAGGTCAAGACACGCCTGACGCTGGAGACAATTTTTCAGGAAATTCATGAAGGCGTCATGATCATGAACCGGGACGGCAATATCAGCTTCGCGAATCCGCTGGCGCTGACATGGCTTGGCTTGTCCAAGACCATTAAGGCGAGGCTGAATGTCCATCAGGTCGCGGACCCGGAGCTGAGCCGTTTCCTTGATCAACACCGAAAAAATCTGAAGGAACGCACCACCGCAGACTTTCATGTACTGATTCCGCGGGAAAATGATCTCAGGGTCTTTTTGATTCCATTTGAAGAAGGGGAGAACATCCTGGTCCTGCTCACAAACCTCGTTAATGAAAAAACCAAAGAGAGTGCCGGCACTCCGGCCGTTGAAAGCCTTTTGAGTCTGGCCGCGGGCATCGCCCATGAAATAGGAAACCCTCTGAATTCCATTTCCATCCATCTTGCCCTGCTTCAAAAGGAAATCAAATCCGCTGCCGGTTCCAAAAAGGCCGGTCTTGAAAAAACGTTGTCTGTTTTAAAATCTGAAACAGAACGCCTTGACCGCATTGTTCGTAATTTTCTGAAGGCCGCGCGCAAGCCGCCGCTGCGGTTTCGTTCAGAAAATCTGAACCTGGTGCTGAAATCGGCCATTGATTTTATGGTGCCCGAGCTTGAGGAAAGCAAAATCAAGGTTAAATTCCAGTCCGATGACACCATTCCGGATTTCCTGATGGACCGCGAACGCCTTCACCAGGCCTTTATCAACCTGATCAAAAACGCCATGGAAGCCATGCCCAAAGGCGGCGGGCTTTCCATCCGTACGACGCGTAAAGAAAAAGCCGTGATTCTTGCTTTTCATGACCAGGGGAAAGGCATTTCCGAAGCCGACCTCCCCCATATTTTTGAAGCCTATTACACCACCAAAGCCGAAGGATCCGGACTTGGCCTGATGACCGTCTGGAAAACCGTGACTGAGCATGGTGGAAGGATAGAAGTCTCAAGCCGCCCAGGACAGGGGACCACCTTCACACTCCTTTTACCGATCCGCGAACCCAAACTCCAGCTCGGTCACACCAAGAAAACAGGAGCTTAAATGTCTGTTTATCCAACCATTCTCATAGTTGATGATGAAAAAAATACACGGGAAGGCCTGCAGAAATTCCTGACAGCGCTGGACTATGACGTGCTGACCGCGGAAAACGCGGACGAGGGCTGGAAAATTTATAAAGAAGAAAAGCCGGAGCTGATCCTGTCCGACATTCGTATGCCAGGAAAAACGGGCACTGAATTTCTGGACCAGGTCATGGGCGATAACCCGCATGCGCTTTTCATCCTGATGACCGCTTATGGCTCAGTGGAAGACGCCGTCAAAGCCATGAAGAAAGGCGCGTTTTATTATCTGACAAAACCCGTGAACCTTGAAGAACTCGAATTTCTGGTTAAGAAAGCCCTGGCCAGCCGCAGCCTTGTTGAGGAGAACCGGGAATTAAAGCAGGAGTTATTTCAGCACAAATTTGAAAAGGGCGATCTTGTTGTTCAGTCCGCGAAAATGAAGGAAATCCTGAAGACCGTGGACCAGGTCGCGAAGTCCTCGGCAGCAGTGCTGATTGAAGGCGAAAGCGGCACGGGCAAAGAACTGGTCGCCCACCGCATTCACGATCTTAGCCCCCGAAAAAATGGCCCTTTTGTTGCAGTCCATTGCGCGGCCCTTACTGAAAGCCTTCTATCAAGTGAACTGTTTGGGCATGAAAAAGGTTCTTTCACCGGAGCCTCCGAAAAAAAGACCGGCCGCTTTGAACGGGCGCACCAGGGAACTCTTTTCCTTGATGAAATCGGCGAGATCTCCGCGGAAACCCAGGTCAAGCTCCTGCGCGTCCTTCAGGAAGGGGAATTTGAGAGGGTGGGCGGAACCAAAACAATCAAGGTGGATGTCCGCATTGTCTGCGCTACCAATAAAAATCTGATCGACGAAGTTAAAGCAGGGCGTTTCCGTGAAGACCTTTATTACCGCATCAATGTCATTTACATGAAGCTGCCGCCGCTGCGGGAACGCAGGGAAGACATCCCTTATCTGGTTGACTCCTTCATCAAGTCTTTCGCGCTTGCCAATCATAAAAAAATTACGGGCATTGAACCTGAAGCCCTGGATGCACTGAAAAAATATGACTGGCCCGGTAATATCCGCGAACTTAAAAATATTCTGGAGCGCATGGTAGTGCTGACAACTTCTGAAATTATTCCGGCTTCGCTGGTCCCAGACGACATTCGCCGCGGGGAATCCGGACTCCGGCCGTCAGGCGCCGCCCTTTCAACCCCCGTTTCCAATCTGACCGAAATGGAAAAGCACGCCATCCGCCAAGCCCTGCAGGACGTGAAAGGGAACAAGTCCCTGGCTGCCAAAAAGCTGGGCATTTCCCGCCGAACCCTCTACCGGAAGATCGAAGAATACCAGTTAGAGCAATAGAGACTGTGCCATAAATGTGTGCCATAAAGTGGCACACGCCCGCTTGTATCTACAAAATCCCATACCACCACTGCGGTAACCCCTTTAATACCAATCATTTAAAAATCCGACTCTTGGCACGATAATTGATGAAGTACGGTTGCGGCGAAGTCCGCAGAAAAAGAGGATAAAAAAATGGCTAAGGTACTCGGAATCGATTTAGGAACGACAAATTCTTGCATGGCGATCATGGAAGGATCTGATCCCAAAGTTATCGCGAACAAGGAAGGCAACCGCACCACACCGTCGGTTGTCGCATTCACCAAAACCAAGGAAAGGATCGTCGGCCAGGCCGCAAAGCGACAGGCTGTGACCAATCCTGAAAACACGATCTTCAGCGCCAAGCGCTTCATCGGGCGGCGCTTTGAAGAGGCCAAGCACGAAAGCGAACTTGTGCCTTTCAAGGTCAAGGCTGGCTCGCACGGAGAAGCGGTTATTCACAGTAATCTGGAAAACCGCGATTTTACTCCGCCTGAAATTTCCGCCATGGTTCTTCAGAAGCTGA
>CAZKMJ010000074.1:0-10968 GCA_964553835.1 uncultured bacterium | reverse complement strand
GTGCCCGTCTTGCGCAGGACGTGGATTCCATTGATTACGTCGAGATCGTGGACGCGGAAACGCTGGAGTCCCTGAAGAAACCCCGGCCTCATATGACCGCGCTGGCGGCTGTAAGAGTGGGAAAGACAAGATTAATTGATAATGTTATAATCCCTTTTTCAAAAAAAGAAAGGTAGGGAGAAATTTCATGCGGCGGCAAATGCTTCACGGAAAAATTCATCGCGCTACGGTTACGGACGCACACGTTGATTATCAGGGAAGTATCACGATCGACAGCGACCTTTTGAAGGCTGCCGACATCCTGCCCGGCGAAAAAGTCCTGGTCACCAATCTTGCCAATGGAGCACGCATTGAAACATACACGCTGGTTGGCAAGGCCGGCGGCGGTGAAATCTGTCTCAACGGCGGCGCGGCCCTGCATGGAAAAAAAGGCGACCTGGTCATTATCATGACTTTCGCCGTTCTGGACGAGAAGGAGCTTGAAACTCATAAGCCCCGCGTTATTCACGTTGATGCGAAAAACCGCATCATCCCTTAAACTTCCGTTTCCCTCATGAGAAAGAAAACTGTCGGTATCGTCGGTTGTGGAACTATCGGCCTGGCCCTCGCGGAGGTCCTTTTTAAGGAACTCCAGCATGTGGTCGGACTGGTCTATGTCTGTGACCATCATCCTGAAAAAGCCATCACCCTTGCGAAGAAATTCAAAAAAGCCAGGATCGTCAATCTTCCTTATCTGATAAAAAAATCCGACATTGTTCTGGAAACCGGTTCTGTGCAGGCCGCGCAGGCGATTTTGGCGCTGCCGCTGCGTTCTGCCCAGGACGTGCTGATTATGAGTGTGGGCGGACTCCTGAAATTTAATGATCCGCTGCGCCTGCTTCATCAGAAAAAAGCGCATTTCTGGATTCCTTCGGGCGCCATTTCGGGGCTCGACGCGCTTTGGTCTTCCAAGCAGGCGGGGCTGGAGTCCGTGAAACTGATCACCCGGAAGCCGCCGCAGGGCCTGGACCAGGCGGATTACTTCAAGACCCATCCTTTCCCCAAGCTGATCGGCACCAGTGAGGTTTGTGTGTTCCGCGGAAACGCGCGCCAGGCTGTGATCAATTTTCCTCAGAACATCAATGTGGCCGCGGTGCTGAGTATCGCGGGCCTCGGCGCCGAAAAAACGCTCGTGGAAATCTGGACCTCCAATAAGTACAAGGCCAACCAGCATGAGATCACGATTAAATCCAGGGCGGGTGAAATCATCTCTGTGACCAAGAATGTGCCTTCGAAGCAGAACCCCAAGACCAGCGCACTGGCGGTTTATTCGGCCATCGCGTGTTTGAAAAACATTTTCTCCAGGATCCGCATCGGCGCATGAAGAATGGAAACCAGGAATATATTGAAGTCAAAGGCGCGCGGGAACACAATCTAAAAAACATCACGCTGAAAATTCCACGCAACAAGCTTGTCTGTCTGACCGGGCTTTCAGGCTCCGGCAAGTCCTCACTAGCGTTCGACACAATTTATGCTGAAGGCCAGCGCCGCTATCTGGAAAGCCTTTCCTCTTACGCGCGCCAGTTCCTGGAAAAGCTCAAAAAACCGGAAGTCGATTATATTTCCGGTCTTTCTCCCAGCATTTCTATTGAACAAAAACTTTCCACGCACAATCCGCGTTCTATTGTGGCCACCGTCACGGAAATTTACGATTACCTGCGCCTGCTTTACGCCAAGGCCGGCACTTCCTACTGCCCGGAATGCGGAAAAGAATTCAAGCAGCAGAGCCGCGAGCAGATTTTCAAGGAAATCAACTCCGAGTTTTCCGGAAAAGAAGTCCAGGTGTTCGCGCCCATTGTGCGCGGCCGCAAAGGGGAGTTCCAGAAACTTTTCCAGGACGTTTTAAAGCGCGGCTACAGCCAGGCACGCATTGACGGCAAAATGGTCCGTCTGGAACCCACGCTGAAGCTCCGCAAGACTTACCGGCATGACATTGAAGTGCTGGTCGACCATTTGAAAGTGGACCCGGCCAAGGAAAAGCGGCTTAAAGACGCGGTCAATGCCGCGCTTGAGCTGGGCGCGGGTTTTGTCATAATCGGAAACCGGGCTTATTCCTCCAAACGCAGCTGCCCCAACTGTCAGACCAGCTCGCCTGACCTGACTCCCAATATGTTTTCGTTCAACAGCCCGTACGGTGCGTGCCCCAAATGCAAAGGCATGGGCAAGCTTTCGCAGATCCAGAGCCACGGTGTGATTCAGGATGACTCCAAGCCGCTCATGAAAGGCGGATTGAATGAAGAGATCTTTTTCTCTTTCAATAAATATTTTATTGAAGACATGATTTATGACCTGAACAAGAAATTCCATTTTGAATGGAACGCGCCCTGGCGTGAATGGCCGGAAGAAGCGAAAGAAGTTTTCTTCTGGGGAGACAATGACGTTTCAGGTCTGATCGAGGAGCTGGAAAGGTTGTTTCATGAAAGCGCTTCGGAAGAAATCAGGCGCAAGGTCGCTAAATTCCTCCGGGAGGACATTTGCTCGGAATGCAAAGGCAAGCGCCTGCGCAAAGAAAGCCTGGAAGTGCGGGTTCAGGGGAAAAATATTATCGAAATGATCGAACTTTCCGTCGAGGAAGCCGCGCCTTTTTTCAACAAGCTGGAATTTCCGGAAAATATCCGCAAGATCACGGACCCTGTCATGAAGGAAGTGCGCGCGCGTCTGGGTTTCCTCCTCAACGTAGGCCTTGGCTACATAACGCTCGATCGTACGGTCAACACTTTGTCGGGCGGTGAGTTGCAGCGCATCCGCCTGGCCGCGCAGATCGGCGTTGGCTTGACCGGCGTTCTGTATGTGCTGGATGAACCGAGCATTGGACTGCATCCGCGCGACAACGGAAAGCTCCTTGATGCCCTGCAGAAATTGCGTGACCTGAAAAACACTGTTCTCATTGTGGAGCATGATGAAGAAACCATGCTGCGCTCGGATTATCTGATCGACCTTGGCCCTGGCGCGGGCCGCAATGGCGGGGAAGTTGTGGCCGCGGGAGTTCCCGCGAAGCTGAATGTGACCGGCGATTCATTGACTGCCAAATACCTGTCCGGGGAGCTGACCATTCCGCTGCCGGAAAACCGGCTGGACTGGCGCAAGCGGCCGGCCCTTGAGCTCAAGGGCTGCGAAGAGCACAACCTGAAGAAAATTGACGTTAAAATTCCGCTCGGGCTGCTGACTTGCGTGACCGGCGTTTCCGGTTCCGGAAAAAGCACCATGGTGCATGACATTCTTTCCAAAGAACTGCACAACCGCGTTTGGAAAACCGGATACAAGGTTGGGAAATTCAAATCAATTGTGGGAGCGGACCAGATAGACAAGATCGTGGAGATTGACCAGTCACCGATTGGGCGCACGCCGCGTTCCAATCCCGCGACTTACACCGATTTATTTACGCTGGTCCGGAAAGTTTTTGGCGAGCTGCAGGAATCAAAAGTCCGCAACTATACTGCTTCGCGTTTCAGTTTTAATGTTAAAGGCGGACGCTGCGAAAATTGCCGCGGCGAAGGTTATGAAAAACTCCAGATGAGTTTCATGCCCGACATTTACGTTTTGTGCGACGTGTGCCGCGGCCGTCGTTACAACGAGCAGACGCTTGAAGTGCGTTACCGCGGAAAAAATATTTCCGAGGTTCTTGACCTTTCCGTGGATGAGGCTGTGGATTTTTTCTCGCATTTTTCCGCCATTCAGGAGCGTTTGGTGCTTTTAAAAACAATCGGGCTGGGTTATGTAAAGCTGGGGCAGTCATCCACCACATTGTCCGGCGGGGAAGCCCAGCGTGTGAAGCTGGCCGCGGAGCTGAGCAAAAAAGCCACGGGCAAAACTCTTTATCTTTTGGATGAACCCACGACCGGCCTTCACTTCGGCGACATACAAAACCTGCTCAAGGCGCTTTTCCAGCTCCGCAATCAGGGAAATACCATTGTCGTCATCGAGCACAATCTGGATGTTGTCAAAATGGCGGACTTCATCATTGACCTTGGCCCCGAAGGCGGCCCGGCAGGGGGGCGGATTGTGGCTTCCGGCTCTCCTGAGCAGGTGGCGGAGGTCAAGGCTTCGCACACGGGCGCTGCCCTGCGCAAATACCTGGGCAGTAAAAAGCCCATGGAGCGCTTTGCCGCGGCCAAGAAATAAATTTGAAACGCATATAACCTTCTGTTATTATTAACAAAGTTTAATTTTGCTCCAACTTGTCATGCTTGTAAGGGAGAAATCATGATTACCGAAATCGGAATTGCGGCAGGCGATATCTGGCACTATCTGGATCAAAAAGGCAGCGCAACTCTTGACCAGCTATCCAAGGGAATCGGCAAGCCGAAAGATCTTCTCCTTATGAGCCTTGGCTGGCTCGGGCGTGAAGGTCACGTGGTCCTCGAAGGTCCTGAAACCGGATACCGCGCTTCTTTAACGACCCGGCGTTAAACAGTTTTGGCAGCCTACCTGCTGGTTCTTTCCACAGCTTCCTCGAAAAAAGAAGCGGTAAAAATTTCTAAAATTCTTTTAGACAAGCGGCTGGCGGCTTGCGTTAATATCGTGCCGGGTGTTGAATCCCATTACCGCTGGCAGGGTAAAAAGCAGAAGGAGAAAGAAGTCCTGATGCTGATCAAGACCCGGGCCCCCCTGTATAAAAAGCTCGAAAAAGCGCTACAAACCTATCATTCCTATAATGTTCCGGAGATTCTCGCTGTCCCCATCCTGAAGGGCAGCAAACCTTATCTTTCCTGGATTGACGCTTCTACTGTCGCGTGATATATTGTTCGCGCTTCAAAATCCCTTTAAGTCGAGGTAACTAAACAATTTATGAAACCGAGCAAGGTCCTTTCCTTTGCGCTGGCCCTCGTTTTAGCATTTCCCATTTCTTCCCATGCTTACTGGGTATGGTCACCTGAGCAGGGAAAATTTATCAATCCTGAAGGCGCTGCGGAAAATACAGCTGATGAAGCGTATAACCGCGCCATGAAACTCTACAAAGACAAGAATCTAAAAGAAGCCGCGGAAAAAATTCAGGAAATCCTCAAGAAAAGCCCCAACTCCAAAATCGCGCCGGAAGCACTTTACCGTCTCGGCGTGATTTATGAAGAAATGAGCGATTACCTCAAGGCTTTCAAGCAGTACAAAAAACTTCTCGAGTCCTATCCCAGCAGCGACAGATTCAATGAAGTGGTGGAGCGTGAGTTCCGCATCGGCAATGTTTTCTTTTCCGGTAAGAAAGCGAAATTCTCCGGTATGGAAATCCTTCCCGCGCTTCCCAATGCCGCGAAAGTTTTCGACCACATCGTCAAGACAGCGCCTTACAGCGAATACGGCGACAAGGCCCAGTTTCAGCTTGGTTTGACCTATAAAAAAATGGGCAAGTTTGGGCAGTCCGTTGAGGCTTTCCAGGGCCTGATCGATCAGCACCCTCAGAGTGAGCTTGTGGCCCAGGCCCGTTACCAGCTGGCGGAAACCTCCTATCAGCGCTCTGCTGTGGAAGTGCGCGACCAGCGCGCGCTGGATGAAGCTTCCAAGAAGGTCGACAGTTTCCTGACCCGTTACGGCGATTCCGCATCCGCGGAAGAAGCGGCCAAGCTGCGCCAGGCCATTGATGAAAAGAACGCCCAGAAAAATTACCGCGTCGGTGTTTACTACGAAAAGGAAAATTACCTCGACAGCGCTCTGATTTATTACGCTGACGTCAGCAAGCGTTATCCCGACACCGTGTGGGGCAAGAAAGCGGCTGAGAAGCTGCAGTCCTTGAAGTCGCCGGCTTCCTACCTGAACAATCAGGAAAAAGAAATCCTGGAAGAAGAAAATCTTCTTCGCACTCAGATCAAGGCCGCGGAGAAGGACAAGGAAGAAAAGGAACGGCTCGAAAGAAAGCTTCAGCGCGTGGAGCAGCACCACAAGTCCATTTCCAAGGACAAAAAAGAAAGCATGGAGCGCCGCAAGCAGGACCTGGCCAGGCGCCAGCGCGAGCTGAAAGAAAAGTTCAAAAACCTGGACGAAAAGAAAAAACTTCTGAAGAAAAATCCTTCGGAAGACCTCAAAAACGCAATCGACCGCTGGCACGCGTCCCTTGTTTCCGAGCAGGAAGACCTTGATAAGGAAAAGATCCAGATCAAGGAATGGCGCCAGGAACTTGGCGTCAAGGAACGTCGCGTGGATTTTATTCCGTTTGTGGGTGAAGGCCCCACGCCGCTTGAAAAAGTGCGGCGCATTGAAGCTAAAAAGCTCTACAAGCTTTCCGAGGAAAAGAAAGACCTGTTGGAAGAAAAAGAGCTTCTCTACAAACACCATCAGGAAGTCAGCTCGCTTCTGGGCGGTAAAGGCGTATCCGCCATTTCCAAGAAGGACTGGAAGAAGCTGGTGGAAAAAGACTCTTCACTGGCGGGCCAGAAAGAAAAAGTGGAAGTTTCCAAGACACAGCTTGAACAGCTCGATAAGGAGCTGGGCGAAAAGACCCATGATTATGAGAAGAAATTCGGCAAGGAAACCTGGCTTACGGGCAGCGTCAATGCCATCGGCAAGGGGTTGGACAAGTCCTTTGATTTCGTGAACCCGTTTGACAAGAAACATACCGCGGAAGGCGGGCAGCAGGCGCTGATCGAACAGCACATGCACTTGAAGGAAAAAATCGCGGCCGAACAGAGCATTGTGCAGACCCTGAGCGAAGCTTTCAATGCCCAGATGGCCCTGCAGGAACAGCGCCGTTTGCTTGCCGGTTTGCGCGGCAAGGAAGGCGAAGTTTCCCGCGAAGAAATTTTGAAGGTCCGCAAGGAACTTAAGACCCTTGAAAAGGACATCCGCGCGGATTACCAGGAAATTCAGGACCGGCATAAGGCCAAGTCCAAAATGCTGGATGAAATGGACGGCCTGCTGAAAGAGCGCACCGACAAGAACCCCGCGGCCAAGGCTGGAAAAGTCGCGACTGCGCCGCTGCGGCTCGGCAAAGCGTTTCTTTTTGGCCTGGACCAGAAAGATGTGACCATTTCCAGGGAAGCTTCCAAGCTTGGCGCGGAATCTCCGCGTATTGTGGAGTTGAAGAAAAACATCGAGCTTGAAAGCCTTTTGATCGAAGCCAAAAGCCAGGAGCTTGTGAACAAACAGAAAGAGCTCGAAATTATCAAGGCCAAAGCGTCCCTCATGGGCGGTTACAAGTTTCGCCCGGCTTTCGTCAAAGTGCCGTATCTTTTCATTGATGAAGCCATCCAGAGCGCCAAGCGCCTGGTGCCCAAGAAAGACCGTGAAGATCTTCTGATCAACCGCCTGAATGAAGAGACGGCGAAGCTGGAAGCCATGAAAAGCCAGCTTGGGGATCTCGAAAAGAAAATTGGCAAGGTTCCCGCTGAAAAGGCCCCGGAGAAAGAAGCCCCCGTGGTCCAGAAGCCCGCGGCCGAGCTTAAGGAAGGCCAGCAGGAAATGCGACAGGAGATCGAAACCCTCCAGGGCAAGATCAAGTCCCAGCGTGAAGCCTACGCTACCGAGCATAAGAGCTTGAAGGAACGCATTTTCAATGTCCGTAAACAGCTAAAGAAGGAAGAGACCAGCCAGGCGAAGACTGCCAGGAAAAATGTAAAAGTGGAGAAGAAATTCCGCCGTGAACTTGAAGAAATTGAAGGCAGCCTCAAGGATGTCATTGAAAAAGAGCAAAAGCTCGAGGTTGAGGAATCTTCCATTCTTGAAAAGCGCATTCAGAAAATTGACGCAGTCATGAAGAAAATGACTTCCAAGGTCCTGTCGCAGGACCTTTTGACTGAACGTGAAAGAATGGAAGAACGTTTGTCGCAGATCGACTCGCGCAAGGATTTCTTAACCAAGGAACTGGAACGTTTTCGTGTGGCCGGCGGGGGAGCGGCCAAGGCGTGAAAAAATTAAAAGCAGCCTGGTTTTTGTTTCTCGCAATTTTTGTTTTAAACGCGGCCGGCTGCGGGTATACACGCCAGGCCACAACGCCTGAAGGTATCAAGACCATCTACGTCCAGACCGTTCAGAACAAGATCCCGGTCAACCAGATTTACGCCTACCATCCCGGCCTTGAAATGCTGATTTCAAACGCGCTGGTAAAGCGTTTCAAGCAGGACGGCAACGTTGAAGTCGTGAGCAAGGAAGAAGCCGACGCCGTTCTTGAGACCGACCTTGTTGGTTTTCAGCAGGACGGTTTGCGTTTCAACAGCCTTGAAACAGTTGAGGAATACCGACTTCTTATGAAAGTGGACGTCCGCCTGATCAACCCGAAGACCGGAAAGACCATCCTGGAAGAAAAGGAATTTTCCGGTGACGCGGAATACTTTGTCAGCGAAGTCCGCTCTCTTGGCCGCGAAGAAGCCTCCCAGCGTGCTGCCGAACGGCTGGCCCGCAACGTTGTTGACCGCATTGTCGAAGACTGGTGAGCAAAGAGCCCGCCGCAATTTTGGTTTCCGGCGAACCTTTCCTTGCTGATTCCCGCTGGAACGCCCTGACGGGCCGCCTCAAGACCGCCCATCCCGAACTTTCCATCCAGACTTTTTATCTCGGCGATTCCGAAATGGACGCCATCCTCGCTCAGGCTCGCAGCCTTCCGTTTCTCTCCACCTATCAGGTTTTCCGCCTGAAAGAAGCGGAAAAGCTGAAGGATGTGGAGTCGCTTGAACGCTATCTCCAGAAACCGTTTGAAAGCACCCTTCTTTATTTCGAGTCCATTTCCATTGCCAAAGATCATGCGGTTACAAAACTTTTAACGCAAAAAGGCAAGGTGGAGTTTCTTGAAAACGACAAGGACAACAAGGAAGGTGCTGGATTTATCCGTCAGAAACTCCGCAGTTTTGAAAAAACGATCACGCCCGGCGCGCTGACAAGACTCGAAGAAATGGGTCAGGCATCGCCTTCTTTTCTGGATTCATTCATTGAGAAACTGGCGCTTTATGCGGGTGATCGCCGGGAAATTAATGAAGATATGGTGGAAACTTTCAATGAAAAGCTGGAAGGGGAAACCGACGTTTTCCAGCTGACCAACGCGCTGTTCGGCGGTAAGCCCGGGCAGGCGCTTATGATTTTAAAGAAACTGACGGGCGAAGACGAAAAAGAGCTGATTCCGCTGCTGGGTTTTTTGCACTGGCAGCTGCGCAGAATGTGGCAGGCCAAGGTGCTTTTTGATGACGGTCTCCCGGAATCCGAAGTCCTGAAACGCTGCAAGGTCTATGGAAAGCAGGCGCCATTCTTTATGCGCCAGGTCAGGCAGTTTAAAAGGGAAAAGCTGGAAAAGGCGGTTGAAGGACTTTTTCAAATTGATGGAAAGTTGAAAACAGGCCGGATGGAAGGAAGTCTGGGTCTGGAGATGTGGATCGTGGAATTGAGCGGGGGCATGACTGCCCCCGCATCAAGGTATTAAATTACTTTTTCTTGCTAAGCTTCGCCACGAACTGGGCGATGCGGGACTTGCGGCGGCTTGCGCGGCCACGCGGAATAATGCCGCGGGAGACGGCCCGGTCATAGCGGGAAACCAGGCTCTGGGCGATTTCCTTCGCCTTGGACGCTTCGGTAGCGGAAGCAAGCTTTTTAGACAGAGTTTTGAGCTCTGAAATAGCAGCTTGATTGCGCGCGCGTTTCTTGGCGTCACTGCGCATGCGCTTCATAGCAGACTGAATATTGGGCATGAACGAATCCTTTCGAGGTAAAAGTCCGGACAATATAACAGAGGCCCCCCAGCCTGTCAATCAGGAAGCTGGGAGCCCTCACTCCTCCAAGAGGCAGCTTGTGAAGGCTGCCGGCGTGGTGGGGCTCATGACCCTGACCAGCCGTGTCCTGGGTATGACCCGCGATATTTTCACCGCGGGCCGATTTGGCACCAGCTGGCAGTGGGACGCCTTCCTTTATGCCTTTATGCTGCCCAATTTCTTCCGCCGCCTGGTGGGAGAGGGCGCTCTTTCCAGTGCTTTTATTCCCGTTTACAGCCAGATCCTAGAAACAAAAGGCAAAAAGGACGCGTTTTATTTTGCCAATGTGCTAAGCACATTGCTTGCCTGGTGCCTGGTGGTGTTCCTTCTGGTGGTCGAGGTCATCCTGCACTTCTTATGGAAAGCGGATTTTCTTTCCGAGCGGCTGCATCTTACAGTGGACCTGCTTCGCATCTTCTTTCCATATTTGTTTTTCATTTCCCTGTTCGCTCTTGGCATGGGCATCTTGAACTGCCACAAACATTTCTTTACCCCAGCGCTTGGCCCCATCATTCTGGACATCGCCTGGATCCTGGGCGTGGTCTGGATCGTGCCGCACGCCAGCCAGATCCCGGAAATCCAGCTGCGCTGGCTCGCGGCCATTCTGCTTTTTTCAGGCATTCTGCAGTTTGCCGTGGACATACCACCGCTTTATAAGATGGGTTTCCGCTACCAGTTCATCAAAGACTGGGCGCATGAGGGCCTGAAAAAAACCGGAAAAATGCTGATTCCCGCCATCATGGGTTTTGCCATTGTCCAGCTCAACATGCTGGTCGACATGTTTTGTGGCTACTTCGCCGGGCCGGGCGCGAACTCCAGCTTGTGGTACGGCACCAGGCTGATGCAGTTTCCACTGGGTGTTTTTGGCATCGCCATGGGCACCGCGCTTCTTCCCATGATTTCCCGCCAGGTGGCGCGCAAGGAAATGGAAGCGGCGCGTAAGACTCTTTCTTTCGCGCTGCGCAGTATGGCTGTCATCCTTCTGCCCTGCATGGTGGGTTTGATCGCTTTACGCGAACCTATCATCCGCCTGCTTTTCGAGCGCGGCGAATTCGATTCTGTTTCAACGGCCCGAACCGCTTCTGTGCTTTTATTTTATTCGATCGGCCTATTCCCGTTTGCCGCGGAAAAGCTGGTTGCCGCGGGATTTTTTGCCGCTCAGGACACCAAGACCCCTGTCCGTATGGGTGTCGCGTCCCTTTTTGTTAATATCCTTTTCAATATTCTACTGATGAATTCCATGAAAGAGTCCGGCCTTGCGCTGGCAACT
>CAZKMJ010000073.1:8011-10995 GCA_964553835.1 uncultured bacterium | reverse complement strand
GATTGGACTGATCACCGCGGCCGCAAGCGCCGCGCGCTTTGCATCAAGGGCAGCGGTTCGGATCTGAAAACTTCCACGCGCACGGATTATCCGCCCGTACTTCTCGAAGATTTGCTGGAAGCTTTCAAAAAAGAAAAAATGACGGACGAGGAAATGGTGGATTACGTTTCCCGCTGCCTGCTCGAGCCCAAAGCTCCACGGCCCTCCATTGAAGTACTCCTGCACGCGTTTGTAGACCAGACCTGCATTGATCACACGCATGCTGACGCCATTCTTGCCATCACCAATACCAAAAACGGCAGAGCAATCGCGAAAAAAATTTTCGGCAGTGAACTGCTTTGGGTGCCTTATGTGAAACCCGGCTTTACGCTGGCCAAATGGGTGGGTGAGGCATATCAGAAAAATAAAAAAGCAAAAGGGCTGATCCTTGAGAAACATGGACTGATCACCTGGGCGCCGGATGCTAAGACCAGTTACGGCCTGACGATTGAAATGGTCACGCGCGCGGAACGCTACCTGGCCGCGGCACGCAAAAAGAAAAAATGGAGCCCCGCGAAAATCAAAACGGTTTCCGCCGCGGAAAAACGCGCCTGGCTGCTGGAAAATCTTCCCGTTATCCGCGGGGCCGTCAGCCAGAATAAAAAGGCCATCCTGCATTTCAATGATTCGCCGGAAGTCATGGAATTCGTTAACGCGCGCAACACCCCGGAAATTTCCCAGCAGGGCCCGGCCACCCCGGACCACATGCTGCGTACCCGGCGCGTTCCTTTATATGTGAAGCCCGGCCAGACCATTGAGAAGCAGATCGAGGGCTATGCCGCAGCGCACCGCCGTTATTTCGACAAATTTAAACACCTGCTGCCGGAGGCCCACCGCACTCTCCTTGACCCTTATCCCAAAGTCATTCTGGTCCCGGGCATTGGCATGATTACCACAGGTCAGGACCTGAAAAACGCGCAGATTGTTTCCGAGATTTATGAACACTCGATCCAGGTCATGAAAAATGCTTCTTCCGCGGACACGTATCGGTCGCTTTCTGAAAAGCTGGCATTTGAAATGGATTACTGGCCCATGGAACTTTACAAGTTATCGCTTGCGCCGCCCGAAGCGCGTTTTTCGCGGCAGGTTGGCCTGGTCACGGGCGCGGGGCGGGGGATCGGCCGTGTGATTTCTGAAAAGCTGGCCGCGCGCGGCGCGCATGTGTTTGTCACGGACATCAATCAAGCCGCAGCGGAAAAAACCGCGGAAACCATTAACGCGAAGATCAAAGCCAGGCGCGCCTTCGCCATGCGCATGGATGTCAGTAGTCAGGAAAGTGTGCGCGGCTGTATTGAAAGTGTGGTTTTAAAATTCGGCGGCATTGATTTCATGGTTTCAAACGCGGGCCTGGCGCATGTCGCAGCTGTGGACCAGCTGAAGCTGGAAGACTGGGAAAAATGTTTCGCGGTCAATGCCACGGGAAATTTCCTTGTGGCGCGGGAAACAGTAAAAGTTATGCGCAGGCAGGCGCTGGGCGGATCGATTGTGTTTGTGGTCACTAAAAATGTGCCCGCTCCTGGCAAGGACTTCGGGGCCTACAGCGCGTCCAAGGCCGCGCAGGCCCAGCTGGCCCGTGTGCTGGCCATTGAAAACGGCGGCCATTCCATCCGCGTGAACATGATCAATCCTGACGGGGTCTTTGAAGATTCCGGCCTGTGGGAAAAGATCGGGCCAGGCCGTGCCAAAAGCTATGGCATCGCCCCGGGGAAGTTGGAAAAGTTCTACCAGGACCGGAACCTGATGAAGTCTCCGGTCCTGCCGGAGGACGTGGCAGAGGCAGCTGCTTTCTTCATCTCAGCCGACTCGGCCAAGACCACAGGTTGTGTCCTGACGGTGGATGGCGGCGTCCGGGAAGCCTTCCCTAGATAAGGGGACCCCTTGCAAAAAGGGCTTGCGGTCTTTTTTATTAAGGCTAGAATATTTTTACTCGTCCGCTTTTTCTTTATCCAACTTTAATTGGAGAATCTAATGGAAAATCCCGAATCTTCGCCGGAAGCACGGTTTTCCCTGAAAAAAGCCATGGACGCCTACGAAAAGAAAATCCTGCTCGATGTGCTGGAGTACGCTTCGTGGAACCAGACCCGGGCGGCCCGCTTGCTGGGCATCCACCGCAATACGCTTCTCATGAAACTTGATGCTTTTCAGATCAAGGTCAAGGAACTGAAGCACGCGGTCCACGACAAAGTGCCCGTTTTAACAGCCTAGTTTTTTGGTCGGCTTTCCTTCAGGATTTTTACACAAGCCCGGCTGTTTTTGATAAAATTCCCACCCTATGCCGGAACCCGGAAGACTTACTCCCAACGAAGGTGTTAAAGAAAGAAGCCGCTACCTTCGCGGCACAATTGCCGAAGAGCTCGCCAAGGACACCACGCATTTTGGCAAGGACGACAACATTCTTTTGAAATCCCACGGGACTTACGAGCAGGACGACCGCGACCTGCGTCAGAAGCTCCTGGCTGAAAAGAAAGAACCGGCTTACGGCATGATGATCCGCCTGCGCACCACCGGCGGCAAGCTTACCGCGGACCAGTACATTCAGTTTGACAACATCGCCGATCAATACGGCAACCATACCCTGCGCGCCACCACCCGCCAGACCTTCCAGTTTTACATGATTAAAAAGGCCCAGATGAAGGCTTGTATGCAGGCCATTCACAAGGCTGAAACCACGACCCTTGGTGCCTGCGGGGACAATGTCCGCAATGTCCTTCTTTGTCCGGCGCCCTTCCATGACCGGGAAAAATATGGTCTTTTAGAATATGCCAAAAAGATCGCCACGCATTTTCTTTCCAAGAGCGGGGCTTATGAAGAAGTCTGGCTGGATCAGAAATGTGACAGTGTGGATGAAAAGAAGCCGGAAGAAGTTGAACCCATTTACGGCAAGATTTACCTGCCCCGAAAATTCAAGATCGCCATTGCGTATCCGGATGACAACTGCGTGGACG
>CAZKMJ010000073.1:0-8001 GCA_964553835.1 uncultured bacterium | reverse complement strand
CACCGGTTTTAATATTCTGGTGGGCGGGGGATTCGGGACCACGCACGGTGTGAAAACGACCTACCCGCGCCTTGCTTCGCCGCTCTGCTTTGTGAAGCCGGACGACCTGATCAAAATTTCCGAAGCTGTTGTTCTGACGCAGCGTGATTTCGGCAATCGTGAAGACCGCAAAACCGCGCGTTTGAAATACACTATTGACCGCATGGGCCTTCCCAAATTTCGGGAAGAAGTTGAAAAGCGCTTCGGCAAAAAAACCGAAGACCCGCGTCCTTTGAAATGGGACGGCATTTACAATCACCTGGGATGGCATGAAGAAGGGAATGGTAAATGGTTTTTAGGCCTTGCCATCCAGAACGGCCGTATCAAAGATGAAGGCAAGTTCCGCATGAAAAGCGGTCTTCGTGCTTTTGTGGAAAAATACAGGCCCGGCATTTATGTCACGGCCCAGCAGGACATGCTGTTTTCGGGCTTTAGCGAAAACCAGAAAAAGGAGGCCGAGGCCTTCCTCTCATCCTATGGCATTCCGCTGCCCCACCAGTTTTCCAATATTCGCAAGGACTCCATGGCTTGTGTGGCTCTGCCGACCTGCGGCCTGGCCATTGCGGAATCTGAAAGGGCCCTGCCCGGGATCATCGACGAGCTCGAAAAAGCCCTGGAAGAGCTGGGCCTTGCCGGTCAGCGGATCATGGCCCGTATGACGGGCTGCCCCAACGGGTGCGCTCGTCCCTATAATGCCGAAATATCCTTTATTGGCCGGAGCGTGGGTACCTATAATATTTATGTGGGCGGCAGCCTGATTGGTGACCGACTGAATACCCTCTACGCCGAAAAAGTCCCCCAGAAGGACGTGGCCGCCACGGTCATCCCTCTTTTTAAGGCCTATAAAAGGGAGAAGCAGGGCCAGGAGGGTTTTGGGGACTATTGCAGCCGGGTTGGCCTGGACCACCTGAAGGCTGTGGCCGTATCCTGACCAGCCCATGCTGAACCAGATCGAATCCTTCCTCGGAGCCACCTTTGTATTGATAGGGTACTTCCTTCTCCAGCTGAAAAAAGTCAAAGAAACCGACCTTGTCTACCTTCACCTGAACTTTGCCGGAGCCTTTCTCCTCCTCCTGGCGGCCCTGACTACCGGCCAGTTTGGCTTTGTATTGCTGGAGGGGACTTGGGTAGGGGTCACCGTTTTCGGGTATATCCGCCGCCGGAAACGGGCCTAGGCCCGGATACCCCAATCCGGGTTGTTTAGAAATATGAAAAAGATGGTTCCGGGCTGGATTTTAAAATTTTTTTCAGTAAAATGTCTGCCGGATATTGAAATGCGGAAAGTGATCTGTTAAGTTTTGATTGATAACACTTCACCCCCTTCCAGCGAGGGGCTCAGAAAAAGAGGCAAGCATGTTTAAAAGAGCGGCAAGAATACCGATCCTAACCGGGATAATTCTTGCCGCCCTTTTATTTTTACCCGTTATTTCGCAGTCCGTTCAGGCTGCAGAAAAATCAAAGAATTTAGCCAGCTGCGATTTTCCCCCTATTCTCGAAAGCAAGGCCTGGCAGCAGTTCAAGACCCGCCCGGTTTCCGAGCTTTCCAAGCTGATCTACCTGATTGACCGCTTCGGCAGCACCAAAATCGAGATTGTTTATGACGGCCACTATTACAAAGCCGCGTTTGGTGCCCAGGTTGCCAAGTTTTTCCTGGCCCAGAACTATCGCAAGGAAACCGTGGACCAGTGGGTCAAGAAATGGTGCAATGTTTCCGCCGGCGGCAACCTGATCTGGGTCAAGTTTCCGGACAACCGCTTCAAGCTTTCCCGTGATGTATTGAAGCAGGAGCTTGAAGACCTCGAAAAGGCCATTAAAGAGGATGAAGCCAGAAAGTTTGCCACCCCTGACATTACAGCAGCCTCCACCGACCCGGCCGCTGATGCTGCCGCTGCCGCAGTCCTCGAAAAGACAGCCAATGCAGCTACCGCGCTTGATTCACCCACGGACCCCCTGAGAAAGACCAAGGGTAAGGCCGTGGCCCTGGCCCAGTAACTTTTCATTTCTCTTTCTTACTTTCCCGTCCAAACAATAGAAAACTAAGGCCGGAGTGTTGGCCTTAAGAGCAGCTCTCGGAGGCGTTTTTAGAGTTAAAACCGCCAAGAGTGCAGACGGACGTCCCTAAAGGGACGGACCGACGATGCTGGCGGGCCAATCCTGCCGGCCCATGTCTTCGTTAATCTTCCTAACCTCCTGTTGGACAAAAATTTAACCTTCCTTTATACTATCGCGACTTTATGCCAACCCGGGTTCTGAGCGGTACGCGCCCCACAGGAAAACTCCATCTGGGTAATTTTCTGGGCGCGGTTGAAAATTTCACCAAGCTCCAGGGGCAGGACGCTTTTTTTATGATCGCGGACCTGCACGCTTTGACCACGGAGTATGAGGCCTCGTCAAGGATCGCGGACCTGGTGCAGGAAGTGGTGCTGGATTACCTGGCCAGCGGACTTGACCCGGAAAAGTGCACCATTTTTATCCAGAGCGAAGTGCCGGAGCACGCGGAGCTCGCGCTGCTGCTTGGAATGCTTACGCCGCTTGGATGGCTTGAGCGCAATCCTACGTATAAAGACCAGTTGAAGGAAATCGAAGGCCGCGACATTCACACTTTCGGTTTCCTGGGATACCCGGTGCTGCAGGCCGCGGACATCCTTTTATATAAAGCCAATAAGGTGCCGGTGGGCGAGGACCAGCTGCCGCATCTTGAGCTTGCGCGCGAAATCGTGCGCCGTTTTAAACATTTGTACAAGGCTGATATTTTTCCGGAGCCTGACGCTATCATGACCCAGACGCCGAAAGTTCTGGGGCTCGACGGCCGGAAAATGAGCAAGAGTTACGACAATTGTATTTATCTGGCGGACTCCGCCGAAGCTGTGACCAAGAAAGTCAGGGGCATGGTCACGGACCCGGCGCGCAAACGCCGTGAAGACAAGGGCAATCCGGATGTATGCCCTGTGTTTTTTCATCACAAGCTTTTTAATCAGGCCAATGTACCGGTTGTGGACAAGGAATGCCGGGCCGCGGCGCGCGGATGCGTGGACTGCAAAATGGAAATGGCCGCGAGCCTGAACAAGTTTCTCGACCCGATCCGTGCCAAGAGGGCGGAATGGGAAAAGAAGCCCGGTGAGCTGCGGAAAATTCTCGACAAAGGCCGTGACCGCGCGCGCGAAGTCGCCGGACAGACACTTAAAGAAACCATGAAAGCCATGGGAATCAGAAAATGACCGAAGAAAACAAGCAGGAAAATCTGGAACTGACGCCGCAGGAGCCGGCCGCTGAGGCCGCGCCCGCGAAGGAAAATCCGCTGCATGTGAAGCTGCCCATGTATGACGGCCCGCTTGACCTTCTGCTTGATCTGATCAAAAAAAATGAAATGGATGTCTATGACATCCAGGTTTCCGTCATTACTTCGCAGTATCTGGAATACCTGGCACGCATCAAGGAGCTCGACCTGGAAATCGCGGGAGAGTTCATCGTCATGGCGGCCACGCTTCTATATATTAAGTCCAAGATGCTCCTGCCGCAGGACGGCACCGAGCTGGATGAAGACGGTCTTGATCCGCGCGCGGAGCTGGTGCGCAGGCTGCTTGAGTACCAGGCCTTCAAACACGCGGCCAAGGAACTTGGTTTTTTGGAAGATGAGCGCGGCAAGGTGTTCACGCGCCAGCTTTCTGAATATTACCTTTCCGAAATGGACGCGGGGGACGTGGATATTGATAATTTCAGCGCCAATTTATATGATCTTTTGACGGCGTTTCAGAATGTGCTTTCGAAGACGGCCAATGAGGCCATGCACGAAGTTTTTGAGCAGATTGTTACCATCGAAGATAAAATGACCGAGATCCGCACGCGGCTGATCGAGAAAAAGAGAATGGTTTTTTCTGAGCTTTTTAAGACCGGCTGGACCCGCAACCTTTTGATCGTGACCTTTCTTGCGGTGCTTGAAATCGTGCGCACGAAAATCGCGCGCGTGACGCAGGACAAGCAGTACGGCGAAATCTATATTGAACAATTACCGGAAGTCATAGGAGCCTAATTCAATGGGGAAAAAGGAAGATAAGGAAAGAGAGCAGGCTGAAAAAATGAAGCAGCTGCGGCGCGAGCTTGAAGAGAAGCTCGAAGAGCAGCTTGAGATGCCCGGGGTGCTGGTGGATGAACGCACTCACGTGGAAGTGCAGGCCATTAATGATGAGAATGTAGACGCGGAACGCGCCAAACGCATTATCGAGGCCCTGCTGTTCGCTTCAGCCAAGCCGTTGACACCCAATGAAATCCGCCGCGTGTTGAAGGGGTTCACTGCCAAGGACATTGAAAATATTGTGGCCGAGCTGGGCGCCGAATATGTGCGTGACGGGCGCAGCTTTGAAGTTGTCAGCATTGCCAATGGCTATGAAATCGCGACCAAAAAAGAATTCGCGCCCTGGATCTTCAAGGTGGAACTTCAGAAGAAAGCCAAGCAGGTGACTCAGTCCGCGCTTGAGACCCTTGCGATCCTGGCTTACAAACAGCCCATCACACGCGCTGAAATTGAAGAGCTTCGCGGCGTGGACGCGTCCGGTGTCGTCAACACGCTCATGGAACGCGGTTTCATCAAGATTGTGGGCAAAAAGGAAGTGCCCGGCCGCCCGTTTATGTACGGCACCACCGAAAAGTTTCTGGAACATTTCGGCCTGAAGTCTCTGGAAGAAATGCCCAATATCCAGGAAATCAAAAATATTGTGGAAAACTCTGTGAAGAAGGAAGAACTTTTGGGCACGCAGAAAATCGTGCAGGTTGCCGAAGGTGTGTCGATTGCTCCGGATGAGGCGACTCCTTCGGAAGAAGCCAACGCGGAAGCTGAAGCTGAAACGCCGGCTTTGGAAACCGCTGAAACAGAAGAAAAAGGGGAAAATGAATCTCAGTCAGCTGCGCAGTAAAATTGACGAGCTGGACGCCAAGATCATCCAGTTCCTGAACGAGCGCACTCAGCTCGCTTTGGAAGTGGGTAAGGTCAAGTCCGAAGAGGGCAAGGAAATCTATGCCCCGGAGCGTGAAAGCCAGATCTATCAGAAGATCGACCGTGAAGCCAAGGGCCCGCTGCCCAAGGATTCTCTGAAATCCATTTACAGGGAGATCATGTCTGCCGCGCTTGCCATTGAAAAGCCGCTGACCATCGCTTACCTGGGCCCGGAAGCCACATTCACGCATATTGCGTCACTTTCCAAATTCGGTTCGAGCGTTAACTATTTTCCCGCGCAGTCGATTTCACGCATTTTTTCCGAAGTTGAAAAACGCCAGGCAGATTACGGGGTCATTCCGATCGAGAATTCCATCGAAGGCGTTGTGACCCATTCTGTGGACATGTTCCTTGAATCGGACTTGAAGATCTGCTCAGAAGTCCTTTTGAACATTTCGCACAACCTGATGTCCAATTCGACGCTTAAAAACATCAAGCGCATCTATTCAGTCGGCCAGGCCATTGCCCAGAGCCGGAACTGGATTGAAGCGCATTTGCCCAATGTTGAAATCGTGGAAACCGCGAGCACGGCCGCCGGCGTGAAACACGCGCAAACCGAAGACGGCTCGGCCGCTATCGGTACCAAGCTTGCCTCCACTCTTTATAATGTGCCGATCGTAGCTGACAATATTCAGGATTCCGCCCAGAACATGACCCGCTTCCTGGTTATCTCGAGGCAGATCCCCAAGCCGACTGGCCATGACAAGACATCCTTGCTGATCTCTATCAAAGACAAACCGGGGGCCTTGTATGAAATGCTGGCACCGATCCGCAAGTACAAGATCAATATGACCAAGATTGAGTCCAGGCCGAGCAAGAAAAAGGCGTGGGACTATTACTTTTTCATCGATTTTGAAGGTCATGTGGAAAACCCTGCCGTCAAAAAAATGCTCCGTGAAATGGAAGGGAAAGTGAAGTTCGTCAAAGTGCTTGGCTCTTATCCAGCCTCTGCCGCCCGCGAAACCTGATTCAATGACTCTGATGACCAAGAATTTTTTTAAAGACTTTATTGCTTCTGTGCGGCCGTATGAGCCAGGCAAGCCCATCAAGGAAGTGGAGCGTGAGTTGGGCCTGCGCCGTATCATCAAGCTGGCCTCGAACGAAAATCCGCTGGGCCCTTCGCGCAAGGCCCTGCGCGCGATGCGCCATGCCCTGACGGAAGTCCACCTTTACCCGGAATCCAGCTGCCACTATCTGGTCAAGAAGCTGTCCGAAACGCTTGATGTTCCGGAAAACCACCTGATCATCGGCAATGGCTCGAACGAAATCATTGAACTTCTGACCCGCGGTTTTGTCCTGCCGGGGGATGAAGTCATTTCATCGGAAACTTCATTCCTGGTTTATCCGATTCTGACCCAGGTTTGCGGCGCCAAGTTTGTGGAAGTCCCGATGAAGGACTATCGTTATGATCTCAAGGCCATCGCCGAGGCGGTCACGGACAAGACGCGGATCATTTTTATCGCGAACCCGAACAACCCGACCGGCACTTATGTCACCACCGCTGAAGTAAAGGATTTCCTGGATCGCGTGCCGGAGAACGTGGTCATCTGTTTTGACGAAGCCTATGTGGACTTTGTTGAGGCTGATGATTTCCCGCGCATGATTCAGCTGATGAAAGGCCGCAAGAACGTCGTCGTCCTGCGCACCTTTTCAAAAGCATACGGGCTTGCGGGCGTGCGCGTAGGCTACGGGGTGGCGCACCCGGACGTCATTGGTTACCTTCATAAGATCCGCCAGCCGTTTAACGTGAATTCCATCGCGCAGGCCGGAGCGGCCGCGGCGCTGGATGACAAGTTTTTCCTGTGGCGCACCCGGCTGCTTGTAAAAAGCGGCCGCAAATACCTGTACAAGGTATTAAAAAAGCTTGGCCTCAAGGCCCTGCCCAGCCAGGCCAATTTTATTCTGGTGGACACCGGCCGCGACGCGGATGAAGTTTTCAAGGCATTGTTGAAACAAGGTTTGATCGTGCGTTCGATGAAAGCCTATCGCCTTTCCACGTGGATCCGTATCACGGTGGGACGGCGCGGCCAGAACGCGCAATTTTACCGTCTTTTAAAATCGTACCTCAAAGGAGCTTAACAATGATTATCGTGATGCAGCATTCAGCAACCCCGGCCCAGATTGACCACATTTGCGAAAAGGTCAAAGAACTGGGACTGACCCCGCAGGTTTCCCGCGGCGTGGACCGCACCATTATCGGTGTGATCGGCGAAGAAGAAAAAGTCCGCATTGAGCCGCTGGAAGCGTTTCCGGGCGTTGAGTCCGTTGTGCCCATCCAGAAGCCGTACAAACTGGCCAGCCGTGATTTCAGGCCGGAAAACACGGAATGGGACATGGGGAACGGTGTGAAAGTCGGAGGCAAAAAAATTGTCGTTATGGCCGGCCCGTGCTCCGTGGAAAGCCGTGAGATGCTTTTGAAAATCGCGGAAACCGTGAAAAAAGCGGGCGCGACTTTCCTTCGCGGCGGCGCTTACAAGCCCCGCACTTCGCCTTACGCCTTCCAGGGCCTTGGCGAAGAAGGGTTGAAATACCTGCGTGAAGCGGGCGACAAGTTCGGCCTGCTGGTTGTGACCGAAGTTATGGACCCGCGCAATGTGGAGCTTGTGGCCAAGTACGCCGACATGCTTCAGATCGGCGCCCGTAATACCCAGAACTTTGACCTGCTGCGTGAATGCGGCGCCTCCAAGAAACCTACGCTGCTCAAGCGCGGTCTTGCCGGCACTATCAGTGAAATGATCCTTTCGGCCGAGTACCTGCTGGCCAAGGGCAATTTCAAGGTCATGCTCTGCGAACGTGGTATCCGCACTTACGAAACTGCGACCCGTAACACGGTCGACATTAACGCGGTCCCGGTTGTGAAGGCTGAAACCCATCTTCCTATCCTTGTTGACCCGTCTCACGGCACCGGTAAGCGTGCTTATGTGGCGCCCATTGCGCGCGCCGCGGTGGCTGCCGGTTGTGATGGTATCATG
>CAZKMJ010000072.1:4232-11029 GCA_964553835.1 uncultured bacterium | reverse complement strand
CACAATGGGCGGCACTGGGTTATTGCCGCGGGCGCGAATGAATCCAATACAGCCCAGCAGGTCCAGGCGCGTGTGAATGAATTTGCCAAGGAAGCCGGAATGGGTAGTTTTTATTTCCGCGCTTTCCTTCAGTCTCCTACTGGGGCGGAACCCGCGGAGCTGGATAGCGTGGAAGTGGAATACCTTCCAAACAAGGTCACGGTCATCGCCCCCAATGGCGGTGAGGCCCTGCTTGCCGGCAGCCAGCAGGTCATCCGCTGGAATTCAATCGGTGAACTGCAGAAGGTCAATATCGAATACTCCAAGGACAATTTCAAAAATGATTTCCATGAAATCGCGCATGCTGTACCTAACACCGGCAGCTACGACTGGAAGGTCCCGGAAGATCTTTCCGTGAATGTCAAAGTGCGTGTCATGGACAGCCTGGATCCGCGCATTTACGACATGTCGGACATTACTTTCCGCACCACGGGCAAGATCGACGTGGTTTCTCCCAACTGGAATGAGCGTTGGGAAGCAGGGACGGAGCAGAAAATTTTGTGGAAGACCGAGGGGCCCATCCCGCAGGTCAAAATCGAGTTTTCAACGGATGATTTCCAGCACATGGTTTATCCGATCGTTGATTCGGTTAAAAATGAAGGCGAATACATTTGGAAAATTCCGGACCATATTTCCACGAATGTGAAAGTCCGGATTTCAGACGTCCGTGACCCCGAGGTTTTCGACAAGTCCAATGATACGTTTGCCATCACCGGCAGGCTGGCCATCAATTCACCGGAAGCCGGCGTGCGCTGGCTGGCTGGAAGCCAGCAGGAAATCCGCTGGCAGTCTTCCGGCACCATTCCGCTGGTCCATCTTGAATACAAAAATTCCAAAAAAGAAGACTGGATACGGATCGCGGAAAATTTTGAAGGCCGCGGCAGCAGTTACATGTGGAAAGTTCCGGATGATCTTGATCTCGAGACCCGTGTCCGGGTACTGGATGCCGGAGATTCAAAAGTTTCGGCTGAGTCCGCCCCATTTTCCATCATCGGTGGTCTGCGTCTCCTGAATCCCAAGGGCGGCGAACAGTGGACCGCCGGCACACGCCGCAAGATTGCCTGGGAAACGGTAGGGACTATTCCGACTGTGGATATTCAGTATCAGACTTCGCAGGGCGGGGAATGGCAGAACATTGAGACCGCGCTGGCCAATACCGGGACCTATATCTGGGAAGTACCGGCCTCAATCACAGGGCCGATCAATGTGCGTGTTGTGGATTCACATGACAGCACTGTCCAGGCCCTGCATGCCTCTGCTTCAAGCGTTATTCCCGGTTTCCATATCAAGTCGCCCGCGGGCGGCGAAGAATGGAAGATTGGAACAGAGCAGAACATTCAGTGGGAAACCACAGGTGACGCGCAAAGAGTCAAAATTGAATATTCCAAGGACGGCTTTGTTAATGATGTTCATGAAATTATTGCCGCGGCTTCCAACCTGGGCAGCTATACCTGGGCAGTGGCGGATGACGCGACCTTGAACGCGAAAATCCGTGTTTCGGACGCCGGCAATGCCGCGGCGCAGGCTGTTTCTAACGCGCCTTTCCGCATTTACGGCGGCTTTGAAGTTGAGATTCCGAAGGGCGGCGAGAAATTTGAAGTTGGAAGCATGGCCACGTTTGTCTGGAAAACGCTGGGAACCGTTCCCGATGTGCGCCTGGAATATTCGCATGATGACTTCCGTAAAGACACCCGGTTGATTGAAACCTCGGCCCCGAATGAAGGTAAATATACCTGGACTGTGCCGGACGATATCGGGAATGGCTATCAGCTCCGTATCGCGGACGTGCGTGATCCGAAGACTGAAGCTTTTTCCGAACAGCCTTTTTCTGTCATCGGAAACTTCCGCCTGCTTTATCCTGTGGGCGGGGAAGACCTGATTGCCGGGACAGTGGCCCGTGTGGCCTGGAAAGGCGCCGGCTCGGTTTCTGTGGTGCGTATCGACTATTCCGAGGATGATTTCCAGAAAAGTTTCAATACCATTGCCAATAAAGCGCCGAACAACGGCATTTATGAATGGACTGTACCAAACCTGATTGGCCGGAAATTCAAGCTGCGCATTTGGGACCCGTCCCAGCCGGATTCCATTGACGTAATGGAACAGCCTGCCCGCATTGTGGGCGGTTTCCGTCTTTTGGAACCCAATGGCGGGGAAGTGCTGTTTGTGGGAGACCGGGCCATGATCAAATGGGAAACTTCCGGCACTATGCCCCGTGTGAAGCTGGAATTTTCCGCGGACAATTTCACCAAGGACATTTCCGCGATCGCCGATTCCTATCCCAACAACGGCCAGTATGACTGGCTGGTTCCCAACGCGCCTTCCGGGAAGTACAAGGTTCGGATTTCCGATCCGCATGATGTCACGGCCTTCGATATTTCCAATTCGGATTTCATTATCCGCTCCCGTTTCAACGTGCAGTCTCCCAATGGCGGCGAGGGCTGGCCGGTAGGCAGCAGGCAGACCATCCGCTGGCAAAGTTCGGCCGCGGTGGGTCAGGTCAAGCTGGACTACAGCACGGATGATTTCAAGAGCGTTTCTCTGATCGACCGCGCGGCCCCCAACACGGGTATTTATGAATGGGTGGTACCGGACACGGTTTCGCAGAATGCAGTGCTGCGTGTTTCTGATGCCCAGGACGGAGAAGCTGCTGATACTTCCGACAAACCTTTCCGCATTCAGGGCGTGTTGACAGTTGTTGCCCCCAACGGCAAGGAAATCTGGAAGACCGGCGAACAGCGGGCCATTACCTGGCAGACATCAGGGCAAATTGAAGGTGTGCGCCTGGAATATTCCCGCGATGCTTTTGCTTCCGAATCCAAAGTCATTGTGGAATCAACGCCCAATACCGGCCATTACAACTGGACGGTTCCTGATGATATCAGCGCGCAGGTCAAGGTGCGCGTTATGGATGTGAAGGATGGGGAGACCCAGGACATGTCGGATGCCAGCTTTGAAATTGTGGGCTCTTTTGTGGTCCTCGCACCGAATGGCGGCGAAAGCTGGCATGCCACGGAAAAACGCGAAATCACCTGGATGACGGTGGGTACGGTCAAGGACATCTCGCTGGATTACACCACAGACAATTTCCGCACCATAAATCCGATTGAACATGGTTTGATGAATACCGGACGCTACACCTGGGAAGTCCCGGACGCTTTGGGCGAAACCTACAAGGTCCGAATCTGCGACGCGGACAACCCTCACGGCTGTGATGACTCCGACAATGTTTTCGCCATCCGTTCGCCGCTCGAAATGACCACGCCGCGCGGCGGTGAAAAATGGGTGGTGGGCGCTGACCAGGAAATCCGTTGGAACACTTACGGTACGGTCAACCGTGTCTTTGTTTCTTATTCCGCGCGGACTGGCGAATGGAAAAAACTGATCGAAGAACTCCCGAACGAAAATCATTTCCTTTTCCGGGTTCCCGACGATATTTCCGAGACCGTATTTTTCAAGGTCACAAACTATGATAATGAAAACCTGTCCGACATTTCCCGCGGGCCGGTCAGCATTCTGGGTACCTTTGACCTGATCCGTCCCAATGGCGGTGAAAAATGGGCGGCGGGTACGACGCAGAAAATCTCGTGGGACAATCTGGGCGCTGTCACCAATGCCCGGATTGAGTATTCCACAGACGATTTCAAGAGCCAGGCCCTTTTGATCGAGCCGTCCATGCCGAACACGGGTTCTTATGAATGGACCGTGCCGGGCGAAGTGCTCAGCTCTACCGTCAAGGTGCGTATTTCAGACGCGGACCATCCGGAATCCTTTGATATTTCCAAAGACGTTTTCAAAATCATGCCGGGTATTACGCTGGTCAGTCCGAACGGTAATGAAAAATGGTTCGCGGGTACCAAAGAAAAGGTTGTTTGGAAGACGGTTGGCAAGTCCGATTGGGTCAAGCTGGAATACAGTGTGCCCAGGTCCACGCCTGCCGGGGGATCACCTGCATCGCTGAAGCCGGAAGCTCCGCTGTGGACCACCATCGCGGACAAGGTCCCGAACGGCGGGGAATATGTCTGGGACATTCCCGCGCAGAACGGTGCGGAATTCCTGGTGCGCGTCAGCGATTTGCTTGATCCGGACGCCTCGGACGTTTCTGACATTTATTTTGAGGTCAAGCCCAGGCTGGTGCTGAACCATCCTACGGGTAATGAAAACTTTTTCGTTGGTTCTCCGGCCGAAATCCTTTGGGACACCATCGGCAAGGTGCCTGCTGTGAATATCGAATACTCGCTGGATAATTTTCAGAAAGACATCCGGGTTGTTTCGGGCAAAATTCCCAATGAAGGCAAGCTGCTCTGGGTTGTGCCGGACGCGATTACGGACAATGCCAAAATCCTGGTCCGCAGCAGCGATGATGGAGCGGTGCGTGTCCAGTCCGAAGCACCTTTCAAAATTCTTCCTTCATTTGAAATGCTCCAGCCCGCCGGCCTTGAAAAGTGGACTGTGGGCACGGAGCAGACCCTGAAATGGAACTGGACCGGCACCCTGGAAACGGTGCGGCTGGAGTATTCCATTAATGATTTTGTATCGTCCACGGAGATCGTGGCTGCCGCGCCCAATAAAGGTTTCTTTCAGTGGCAGGTGCCTGACCTTGCGCATTCCCAGACGCGCATCCGGGTTTCACACCCCATGTTCCCGCAGGCAAGCGCGGTTTCGCAGAGTTTTTCCATTATTCCGGGTTTCAAGGTCACCGCGCCCAATGGTGGTGAGAAGCTGATTGCGGGTGAGCGTACTCATATTGAATGGCAGACCGCCGGTCTGGCCACCAAGGTCAAGTTGGAATATGGCATTGAAAACGGCGATACCACCGCCTGGAAAACTATTGAAAATGTCGTTCGCAACTCGGGGCGGTATGAATGGCGTGTACCGGAAGAGCTTTCTTCCAAAGTTAAAATCCGCGTTTCGGACGTGCTGGACAGCGCGGCTTTTGATGAAAGCGACCAGACTTTCAAAATTCTTGGAGTTTTCAAAATCCTGGCGCCAAAAGCAGACGAGCTGCTGCGTATCGACGACCGCTATCAGGTCCGCTGGGAAACGCGCGGCAAGGTGCCGAGCGTCAGGCTGGAATATTCTTCCACACCCGAGCAGGCTGGTTCTTTCCGGCCCATTGAAAACTTCTGGGGCAACACCGGCAGCTATTACTGGACAGTGCCGGACGCTGCCGGCGAAAAAGTCTGGCTCAAAATTTCAGACGCGCTCGAAGCGGACACTTTTGCTCTTTCCCCGGCGCCTTTCAAGATTCGCGGCAGCCTTGCCTGGGACATTCCCGTTGAAGCGGGCGGTCTGGATTGGCCTGTGGCCACTGTGCAGACCTTGAAATGGAAAACGGTCGGAAGCATTCCCAGGGTCAACCTGGAATATACAGTGGACCAGAAAATCTGGAAGACAATTGCTTCTGGCGTTACCAACAGCGGCAGCTACGGCTGGACCATTCCGGATGATACGGCGCAGGGTGTGAAGCTTCGCGTCACGGATGCCGACCACCCGATTATTTTTGACATTATGAGCCAGCCGCTTACGATTTCCGCGCAGTTTGCGGTTGAATCTCCAAAGGCAGGGGACATCTGGACGGTGGGAAGCGCGCAGAAAATCACCTGGCACACTACCGGCCATGTTCAGAAGGTCTGGCTTGAATATATGACGGATGGGAAAAAATGGCAGTCTCTGGCCGGGCCGCTGCCGGACACGGGTTCTCTTGACTGGACTGTGCCGGACAAAATTTCATCGGACGTGAAAGTCCGCGTTTTTGACGGTGACAATCACAAGGCATCGGCCAAGTCCGGATCATTCCGCATTACGGGTGCCCTGAAGCTGGGCTCGCCGCTGGGCGCGGAAGTCTGGGAAGTGGGTTCCCGGCAGAAACTCGAATGGGCGACAACAGGTTCGATTCCCAAAGTGCGGCTGGAGGCTTTTGAAGAAGAATTGAACGCAGCGCCTGCCGGCACCGCGCAGTCTGTGCTGGTCATCGCGGATTCCCTGAACAACAAAGGTTCATTTGAGTGGACGGTGCCCGACCGTATTTCAGATAAACTGAAAGTCAGGGTGGTGGATGCGCGCGACCCGCTGGTCAATTCTGTATCGTCCGCGCCGTTTTCTGTGATTGCCCATTTTGAGGTCAAAAATCCCAAGGGCTCCGATATCTGGACGGTGGGTTCCGAGCATGAGATTGTTTGGGCTTCCGCCGGCACAGTGCCCGCGGTGCGTATGGAATATTCCCGTGATGATTTCTACCGTGAAATTGCCGTGATCGCTTCTGATGTCCCGAACACGGGTGCCGCAGCCTGGACCATTCCAGACGCCATTAGTAATGCCGTGAAGGTCCGCGTTTCCGATCCGCGCGACGCGCGCGCTTCAGCTGTTTCCGAACCATTCAAGGTCCGCGGCGCTTTCTCTTTCCTGAAGCCCGAACCCAATATGATTTGGCGGGTTGGCTCAAAGCAGCGGATCGAGTGGCAGACTCTGGGCACCATCCCGGCCGTGACGGTGGCTTATTCCCGCGATGATTTCCAGAAAGACGTGCAGGTGCTGTCCAATGTGCGCGAAAACCAGAACAGCCTTGAATGGACCGTCCCCGATATTATTTCCAATGCGGTCAAGCTGCGTGTCATGGATGAAAAAGACGCGACGGTGTTTGCCGTTTCCAATCCTTTCAAGGTCGAGGGCGGACTTGCGCTCAAGGCCCCGCTTGGGGGTGAAAAATTCCAGGTGCTTTCCACCCAAAAAATTTCATGGGATACCATCGGAAGCATTCA
>CAZKMJ010000072.1:0-4222 GCA_964553835.1 uncultured bacterium | reverse complement strand
CCAACTTTTGGGGGAATGCATCGAACCATTTCGAAAGACGATTTCATTAAAGATACGCACGTTATCGCAGCTGACCTGAAAAACGAAGGCTCTTTTGACTGGCTGGTTCCAGATGAAGTGGGTGATTCGCTCAAGGTGAGGGTCATGGACGCGGGGGATTTCTCAGTTTCTTCTTCCAGCCCGGGTGCTTTCGCGGTACGCGGCTCCGTAAGCCTGACCACGCCGATGGCTGGCCAGCGCTGGGCCGTGGGTTCCGAACGGGAGATCACCTGGGAAACCGTGGGAACAGTGCCATTTGTGCGAGTGGAATATTCCAAGGATGACTTCCAGAAAGACATCCATGTCATTGCTGAAAATATTGTGAACCATGGCAAGGTCAGCTGGAGTGTGGCGGACGATATTTCTTCCACTGTCCGTTTGCGTGTGTTTGACGCGGCACACGGCGAAATTTTCTCAGCTTCCACAGAACCGGCCTCGATCGTCGGTGGACTTGAATTTACATCTGTGACTGCCGGCACAGTCGCGGTGGTGGGCGAGCCCACGCTTTTGAAATGGAACACTCGCGGCACGATTCCCGTGGTGCGACTGGAGTACGCGCAGGCCGATGTTTCAGGCGGTTCGGCCCAGGACTGGAAGCTTGTAGCCGGTTCGCTTGAGAACAAAGGAGAGTTTTCATGGGTGGCGCCGGACTTTATCAGCAACCGCGTTGTCCTGCGTGTTTCTGATGCCCGCGATCCGCTGACTTATCATGTTTCGCCCGTCTTCACGATTACAGGCAAGCTGACCATGGCTCTCCCGGCCGGTGGTGAGCGCTGGATTGTTGGCACCACACACGACCTGGTCTGGAATACCTCTGGCTCCATCGGCAGTGTGTTCCTTGAATATTCTTCAGATGGTTTCAAAAAAGATATCCGTCCCGTTTCGGGCGAGCCGGTGGTTAATACCGGCCGTTTCCAGTGGCCGGTTCCAGACAATATTTTCGACCAGATTCAGGTCCGTGTGCGTGACGCGGCTTCGCCCAAAGTCATGAGTGAGTCCGGAGTTTTCTCCATTGCCGGCGACCTTTCATTCACAAATCCGTCCGGTCCCGCGGCCTGGCAGATTGGCGTCTCCCAAGTCATTGAGTGGCAGACGGTCGGCACCATTCCGTTCGTGCGGCTGGAATATATGGCGGCTGACGGCAGGGAAGGTCAAGAAGCCGGCGCCCTGATTGCTCCACGCATTGAAAATACCGGTAAATTCCAGTGGGACATTCCGGACGGCGCTCCTGCCAAAATCAAGCTGCGTGTTGTCAACGCGGATGACACCGCCGTTTTCGATGAAACTCCGGAACCCGTGCGCGTTTTCGGCGTGCTGAATTTCACCGCTCCTTCCGGCGCGCAGTCCTGGACTGTGGGCGACACCCAGGACATTGCCTGGAGCACCCGCGGCATTGTGCCCAATGTGAAGCTGGAATTTTCGCGCGATGGTTTCAAGAAGGACGTTCAGACCATGTTCCCGCTGCTTCCAAATACGGGTTCCGTACAGTGGCAGGTGCCAGACATTATTACGTCAGGACTTACATTAAGGATTTCTGACGCGGACAATCCGCGCATTTTCGCGCAAACTCTTGAACCAGTTTCTGTTCGCGGGGCGCTTTCTCTAACGGCGCCGCTGGACGGTGTAGCCGCTGAAGTGGGCCAGAAGCAGGAAATCGTGTGGAAAACCATGGGCTCGATCGTGGCAGTCAATCTGGAATATTCCACCGACGGTTTTACGGCCGGACATTTTCCCATTGCTCTGAAAGTTCCCAACAACGGGCATTACACCTGGGACATTCCTGAAGCCGCCCGTCAAAAATTGTCCGTGCGCGTTTCCGATGCTTCAGACCCAGGCGTATTTTCTGTTTCACGCGCCTTCGGTGTGCACGGCAAGCTGGAACTGCTTTCACCTCGCGGCGGCGAAATCTGGAAAGTCGACGATAGCGCGCGGATTGAATGGCGCACCCTGGGCAATATCGGCTTTGTGAAGCTGGAATATTCTTCAGATGAATTTATTACACCGAACCTGATCGCGGGCCGGGTTGAAAACCGCGGCGATTTTATGTGGCATGTGCCGGCCTCCATTAATGAGCCGATCAAGATCAGAATCTCGGACTCGGATGATCCGGACGTTACAGCGGTCACGGCTACGGCGCTGAAAGTACAGGGTGTGTTTGAGTTTCTGGCACCACAGGGCGGCGAATTCTGGATTTCACGCACGGAGCAGCCGGTCATCTGGCAGTCGCGCGGGGCTATTCCGTACGTCAATCTCGAATATTCCACGGATAATTTCAACACGGCTTCGCCGGTCATGCTGGGATTTGCCAATGAAGGCCGCTTCAAGTTCACGGTGCCTGACCTGGCTTCAGATTCATTAAAGTTCCGTATTTCTGACGCGCGTGACCAGTCCGTGTCCGCGGTTTCGGGCCCGGTTCGCGCGGGCGGTAGAATTGAATTGCTGTTACCCTCCGGTGAAATCCTGAAAGTGGGCGACGAGACCGTCATCCGCTGGAAAACCACCGGCCTGGTGCCCAAGGTCAAGCTCGAAATTTCCGGGGATGGTTTCAAGAACGATGTCCGGCTGATCCAGGATGGCATCGACAATCAGGAATCCTATGCCTGGAAAATTCCGGACCGTATTTCCGGCGACCAGCAGGTCCGCGTTACGGACATCAAGCATTCCGATATTTTCAGTGTTTCGGCTGTGCCGTTTAAAATCGCGGGGGCCATTCGCATTACCGCTCCGCAGGCCGGAGAAACCTGGCCGGTCTCCAGCCGCAAGACGCTGGAGTGGGAAACAACGGGCAGTATTCCATTTGTGCGTGTGGAGTATTCAAAGGACAATTTTATTTCTTCCGTGCCTGTGGACCTTCATTTAAGGAACACGGGCCGTCTGGAATGGACTGTCCCTGATTTGTCAGGTGATCAGATCCAGTTTCGCGTTTCGGACGCTAATGATCCCGCCGTTGCCGATGTTACCCGGTTTAGCATTGCCATTCACGGCGTATTGTCCCTGACTTCACCTGTGGGCGGGGAAGTTTGGAAGGCCAGGACTGAGCATCCCATCACATGGACCACGGTGGGCACTGTACCCAATGTCAGCCTGTCATATATTTCCGGCGCGTCGGTCCAGCCGGTTAAAATCGCGGACTCCATCGCCAATACCGGAAGCTATGTCTGGACGGTTCCGGACAAAACCCTGGCTTCACTTAAAGTGCGCGTCTCCGACAGCAAACATCCTTATATTTTCAGCGAATCGCCGGTTTTTGAAACGCGCGGCACACTTGAGCTGGCCGCTCCGCAGGGCGGTGAAATCTGGATCGTGGGCACCCAGCATCCCATCCAGTGGAATTCCACTGGTGGTATTGAAAAAGTGCGTGTTGAGTATTCCGTGGACAACTTTAACACGGTTGTGCCGGTGGCCATGAGCCTGGCCAATGAAGGCCGCTATCAGTGGCGTGTGCCGGACTCGGTTTCCCGAAATGCTCAGGTGCGAGTGAGTGACGCTTCCCAGCCCGCGGTCATTTCCGAAAGCCGTCCGTTTGAAATCCGCGGCGCACTGACGCTGATCAACCCCATCGGAGGCGAGGAGTGGGCCGTGGGCAGCCGCCATCCTATTTCCTGGGAAACTACCGGCACGGTTCCTTCGGTGCGCATTGAATACTCCACGGACGATTTCCAGAAAAAAGTTTTTCTGATCGCGCCTTCGGCAGGCAACAAGGGCGTTTTTTACTGGGACATTCCGTCCATAGATGCCAGCAGTATCAAGGTCCGTGTTGTAGACCCGGCCAATCCTGACGTATTTGATATTTCACGCAATCCTGTATCCATCGCAGGCTCGCTTGAGCTCCTCGCTCCCGGCGATGGTGAAATTTTCAGGGTGGGGGAAAAAATCCAGGTCCGCTGGCGCAGCACTCCCAATGTGGCCAATGTAAAACTGGAATATTCTGTTGATGATTTCAAGACTTCAACCTTAATCAGTAATTATGTCCCCAACACCGGAAGCTTTGACTGGAATATCCCGGACCGGATTTCCGAATATGTGCGGTTGAGGGTTTCAGACGCAGCCAATTCCATTGTTTCCGCGGTTTCGCGGGTGCCGTTCCAGATCCGCGGCGGTTTCCGTTTCACTTCTCCTGCCGGTGACCAGACCTGGCCGGTTGGAAGCCGGCAAAGGATTTCCTGGGATACGCTGGGAAGCG
>CAZKMJ010000071.1:0-11082 GCA_964553835.1 uncultured bacterium | reverse complement strand
TTAACCTCCCGACGGATTTTAAGTCCGTTGCGTCTGCCGATTCCGCCATCCGGGCCATATGCGCATGTTATTCTCTTTCAAATACTTGCGCAATTGGTTTCTTGGGCCCGTAGGTCGTTTAATGAGCCCGGGAATCCTCACCAGGTTATTCGGTCCGTTATTTTCCACTACAAGCTGAACCGATGTCCCCTTTTAAGCAGTTAACTCAACGACCATGCTACTTATAAGAAGCCAAGCGAAGGGAGAGGAAGGAAAAGTGTCAGTAAATCCGGATGGTTGCCGCAGCTATCTTACACATTTTTCACAGTAGCCAAAAAGCCGGTGGTCATGGAACACCAGCTGGAACTTGTATTCCCTGGAAAGCTTTTCCTGCATTTCTTCCAGCTCATCGCTGTGGAATTCGATGATTTTTTTACAGCCCAGGCAAACCATATGGTCATGATGGCCCTTTGCGTTTGTTTTCTCATAGAAATCTCGCTTGCCGCTGCCCGCGGACTTCTGAATAACACCCGCCTCTAGAAGAAGCGGAAGATTGCGGTAGACCGTGGCACGCGCCACCCGCTCGCCTTTTTTCTTGAACCGCTCATAAAGGCTGTCCGCGTTGAAATGCTGATTGGTCTTTTCTATTTCTTCGTAGATGGACTGCCGCTCGCGGGTGTACTTGAGCCCTTTGCGGACCAGGAGATCCTTGAACGCCTGAAGCGTGTTTTTAGGTTTGTCCATTTTGAGGTTTATTGGAGGCGCGGGGCGGAATCGAACCGCCGTATTCAGGTTTTGCAGACCCGTGCATTACCACTTTGCTACCGCGCCGTTCGCAGCCCTTTAGGACTGCGCTGTAGAGTCCCTTAGTTTATACGGATTTGACCTTTTTTCAATCCCTGTTCGTCAGGGGTTCTTTTTGTTTTTATAGACCGCGGCCGGAGGGATATTCCGGGCCGTTCTAAAGAGATGATACCGGGGCTCCGGAAGATTTTCGAAAATATAGTCTGGATATTTGAGCTCGATTCTTTCATAGACCGGAGACTTGGCCAGCTCATTGATCCGGGTGTTCGTCCGGCGCACAGACTTGTCGATCAGATAGCGCCGCGGCACAAGCCAGTCAAATTCTCTTTCAGCTTCTCCGTTCTCACCTGTCAGGCCGCCGTAAACCTTAAGTTTTGGCAAATAATATTTTACGGGAATGTCACCGTCAGCCATGAGCACTGTCTGGCCGTCTTTGGCCTTTTCACGCAAGATTTTCACAATGCCCTGATCAGGACCTTCGTATTTATGAGTGATTTCATAGAGGTAATCCAGAAATGAAAAGCGGAGAATTTTTTTTAGTGACGGCTCCTCCAGTTTTTCGGCCCAAAACTTGTCCATGGGCACCTTCATCGGCACAGCCAGAATATTCGTGAAAATAAGGCAAGCGGCAATGACGCCGCCCGCGATTTTATTCCGCCTGCAAATGGAATCCACCATGAACGCGTTCAGAGCGATGGCTGCGGGAATGATGCCTACAAAGTAACGGAAAAAATACCCGCTGGTTATGGAAGCCATAAAAATATTCACGGGAAGCAGGAAAAGGAGCAGGTAAACACGGTCGCGCTCAGCGGCCGCCGCCCCCTCGGTTTTGATCAAATATTTAAAAAGGAAAAAAAACGCCGGAAGCGCGAAAGGTACCAGGTCATTGTTTACGCCCGCGAAATATTTGGGCAGAAGCTTGAAAAATGTGGCAGCGCCCGTAATGCCGATGTCCCCCATGGCTTTCTGCCTGAAAAGCGAAATCCACGGCAGGTTGATCAGGACGCAGATGACGCCCAAAAAAAGAAAACGGTCTTTCTCGCGCGAAAAAAACAGGATATGCGCGCCAATGGCGGCGCCTACCACCACCCAGATCATGTACTGAGAATGAAAAAGGCAAAGCTGGGCAAGAAAAAAATGGGCCGCGGCATACTTTTCCTTTTTCAGGTATTTGTCATAGGCCATGAGCAGCCAGGTAGAAAAAAACATGGCCAGCGCGTAGTAGCGGCACTGCCGGGAATAAAGCAGGAATGGCACATAAAAAACGAGGAACACAGCGGCAATGCCCGCGACCCGCTCGTTAAAAAAACGGCGCGTCAGGAAGTACAAAAGGGGCACCGTCATAATCCCGAAGATTGCGAAAGGAAGGCGTAGCGCCCATTCCGTTCCTTCCGGTGACAATTTAGTGAACGGCGCCACCAGATAATAAGGAAGCCAGGGGGTCAGCACCCAGGTGCCTTTTTCATTCATGTCGGAACGGGAACCGCTGGTGTCGCCCGAATATGAATTGAAACCATCCGTGCCTTTGGGAACACCGTGCGTCAAAATAGTTTTACCAAGAAGAGCCGTGTGCGCTTCGTCGCGCCAAAAATAAGAATTCCCAAGATTGGTCAGGATGAGGACAGCAGCCGCGAGAGTCAGCGCAAAGATAAAAATCTTTTCTTTGAGCGTCACAACTTTTACAACGGGCACAGCTTTAGCGCCCGGGGATGGAGCTGCTTTGATTTTGTTCTTCATGGTCAGCTCCCGAAAGAGGTTCCCACAGCACGGCAGGCTTCAAGAAGAGGGTGATCTAATGGAACTTTCTTAATCTGCCGCACCGCTTTTTCAAGCGGCACGGATTCAATGCTCATCCCTTTGCAGCAGACCATGACGCCAAACTTTTTTTGCTGGACCAGGCGGACAGCATAGGCGCCAAACAGCGTGCCCAGATTGCGGTCAAAAGGAGTCGGTGAGCCGCCGCGTTGAATATGCCCGAGCACCGCGGCGCGGGCTTCCACACCCGTTTTCTTTTCGATTTCTTCCGCCAGCCATTCTCCCACGCCACCCAGTTTGACGGGATAAGGATTTTTCGGATCTATAGCGCGCACCATGGCGCGCTTGCCTGCTTCACTGGCTCCCTCAGCCGCAACCACAATGCTGAACCGCTTCCCCTGGCGCGAACGCTCCAGCACTTCTTTGTGAATGACCGCGGTTTTAAAAGGGATTTCCGGCATCAGAATAATATCGGCTCCACCGGCAGCGCCGGCATAAAGCGCGATCCAGCCCGCGTTGCGGCCCATGACTTCCAGAATCATGACACGATGATGGGAAGCGGCCGTGGTGTGGAGCCGGTCAATGGCATCCGTAGCTGTGGAAACAGCAGTTTTGAAACCAAAAGTGTAATCGGTTTCACTTAAATCATTGTCGATGGTTTTGGGAATGCCTATGACCGGAACGCCCTTGTCGAAAAGTTTGCGGGCAGAGCTGAGAGTGCCGTCTCCGCCAACAACCAAAAGAGCGTCCAGGTCCCACTCGCGAAAATGACGGATGGCTTTGTCAGAATGATCACGGAAAATAATTTTTCCTTTTTCCGTGACCGGAACTTTGAAAGGATTTGCGGTATTGGAAGTGCCGAGGATGGTACCGCCGTGGGTCAGAATGCCGGAAACATCGAAAGAGCTGAGAAAGCGCGCGCGTTTCTGGAGAAGACCTTCATAGCCGTCTTCAATTCCGAGCACTTCCGCCCCATACTCATGCTGGGCCGTCTTGACCACCGCCCGGATGACGGCGTTCAGGCCGGGGCAATCACCACCGCCGGTTAAAATCCCAATTCTTGAGCGGGACTTTTTTTTCAAAAGCTTTTAGCGGAGAAACTGAAGCTCTTCCCCGGTGTTTGGATCATACTTATAACGATCCGGGAAAGTCTGGCCGGTGCGCGGATTGTACTTGGTGTGAATTTCCTGGGCACCGCCGGTGGCTGCCTGCTGCTGCTGCAATGCCGGCTGCTGCTGCGCGTAAGGCTGCGGAGCATACTGTCCCTGGTACTGGTTCTGCATCATTTCCTGACGCATTTCCTTGCGGAGCTGTTCTTTCTGACGGCGCTGGGATTCGCCGATCAAAGCACCCGTTAAAGCGCCCGCTCCGGCGCCAATGGCCGTGCCTGCGCCCGCGTGCCCCGTCTGATTGCCAATAATCGCGCCCAAACCCGCGCCAAGACCACCGCCCAGAAGAGCGCCGCCTTCACGTTCAGTAAGACCGCCGCTACCTTCACCTGTGGCGCAACCGGAAAAAAGAACCATGGCAATCAATCCAAGAGCAACTGCTTGACGCTTCATTTGAACTCCTCCTGTGTAAGGTATGGAAAATAGACGTAAGAGAACAGCCCGTATTCATTCTCCTCTACGGGCGAAGCTATTATATCGGTTTCCCCTGTTTTTTGAAGCCCTTTCTGAGCCCATCCACCCACTTTAGAAGGGACAGGGAAACCTGGGCTTTAGAGCGCTTTTTCAGCAGCTGTGTGCCTCCCCTGGGGTCAAGAAAAGCCGTATTGATCCGGCGGTTTCCAAAGGGAATATGCCCGGAGTTGTAATAGTTGGCCACAATGCCATCTAGATGCTTATGCCTGAGTTTCCGGGCGGCATTTTTCAGCCAGTCCTGGGTCTCAAGACAAAAACCAATGACTGTTCTTTTACCTTTGCGCATGGCCAGCCCGGCCAGGATGTCCGGGGTTTGCTTCAAAAGAAACTGTTTGGTTTTGAGCCTTTTAATTTTCTGGCTGCTGAAGGCCGCGGGTGTGAAATCGCAAACCGCGGCAGTCATGATCAGCACATCACTCTTTGGAAAATATTTCTGGCAGGCTTTCTGGAGCTGCGCGGCGCTCGTGATGGAAACAAATTTTATGCCGGCAGGCGGCGTGAGAGCGGTTGGTCCGCTGATTAATGTTACCTGATGGCCGCGGGCGCGCGCCAGCTTCGCCAGCGTGTACCCCATTTCGCCCGTTGAAACATTGGAAAGAAAGCGCACGGGATCCAGCATTTCGCGCGTGGGCCCGGCAGTGATCAGGATCTTCAAGGGATTATTTCAGGTGCTTTTTGAGGGACTTCAGAATGTCGGAATTTTCGGCAATATGGCCGATGGCTTCTCTGCCGCAGACCAGATGGCCTTCCGTCGGGTCCACAAAGTGATAGCCGAATGATTTCAACTTCTTGAGGTTCTGCTGGGTAGCCGGATTGGTGTACATATTGTCATTCATGGCAGGCGCAATGACGACAGGCTTGCGAGCGGCCAGGATCAGGCAGCTGGCCAGATCATCGGCAAGGCCCGCGGCCAGCTTCGCGATAAAATCCGCGGAAGCGGGAGATACCAGGATGGCATCAGCTTCGTCCGCAAGAGAAGTGTGGAGCACGCCATAGGGCGTGTCTGGAGAAAAGAAATCCGTGTTGGAATAAACCCGTTCGCCTGAAAGCGCTCGAAGGACAATGGGCGTGACAAACTGCTTGGAGGATTCGGTCATAACGCAAACGACACGAATCCCCTCTTCGCGCATTTCACTGACCAGATCCCCGGCCTTGTAGGCTGCGATGGACCCGGTCAGGATATGGACGACAGTCTTAGGACGCAGACTTTCTTCCCTTGGACTTGGTTTCTTCATAACGGACCTTGCCGGCGACGATTTCTTCCAGCGCGATGGTGGAGACCTTTTTGGAGTGGGTCTTCACAAGCGGCTGACCGTTCTGAGAAAGCTCATTGGCGCGCGCGGCGGCAGTGAGCGTGAGCTTGTAAACGCTCGTTTCAGGTTTCTTGATCAGTTTTTCAAGTGCAATATAGGCCATTTTACTGGCTCCTTTCTTTTTCAAATAATTCAATCGCTTCTTCGATTTCCAGCACCGTCTGTTCGAGGTTCTGGTTCACAACAGCCTTGTCATAAGACCCGGCTTCTTTAATTTCATCCTGCGCAACTTCAATCCTTTTGTCGATCTGTTCGGGTGATTCGGTGTTACGGCCTTCCAGCCTTTCGCGCAGCACCTTGACCGACGGCGGCAGCACAAACAAGGTCAAGAGCGGAATGTCCTTGTCCACGGCCTTGCGTATGCGCTTGGTCCCCTGCACGTCAATGGCCAGAATGATTTTTTTGCCCTGCTTCAGCTGGTCCAGAACAAATGACTTCGGGGTACCGTAATCCTGGTCAAAAACTTTCGCGTGTTCAAGCAGCGCGCCTTCATCCACTTTCTTTTTAAACTCAGCGGCCGAAACGAAGAAATAATCTTCGCCATTTTTTTCGCCCTGCCGGGGCGCGCGCGTAGTCATCGAGATTGAGCGTACCCAGTCCGGACTGCGCTTCAGCAGGCGGTCAACGATCGTGGTCTTACCGCAGCCTGAAGGCGCGGAAATCACGATCAGGAACCCCTTGGAAACAGCCTGATTATTCGATGTTTTGGATTTGCTCGCGGATTTTTTCAAGTTCGCCCTTGATAAAAACAACTTCCGTTGCAATTTCAAAAAGCTGTGCTTTGGAACCCATCGTATTCACTTCTCGGTTCATTTCCTGACTGATGAAATCAAGCTCGCGGCCCACTTCCGCGTTGCCTTTCAGGCGGCTGCGAAAAAGGTCGAGATGGCTGAGCATTCGCACCAGCTCCTCGGTAATGTCCGAACGTTCGGCCAGAAACGCAACTTCGCGCTCTACCCTTTCGAGGTCTTCCTGCTTTTCACCCAGAAGGGCCTCGATGCGTGCCAGAGTCTTCTTAAAAACGGTTTCAGTCCTGGCCTTGGCGTGCTTTTCAATCTTGGCTACCGACTGCGCGATCATGGCCAGCCTTTTATCAATGTCCAGCGCAAGCTTGCGGCCTTCTTCTTCCTTGGCTTTGTCCGCCATGGCCAGCGCCTTGGTCAGCGCCTTTTTGATTTCAGGCCAGCTCTTTTCAGGGTCGGTTTCCTGCTCCGCGGTTGTAAAAATCCCAGGCAGCCGCAGGACCTGATCAATGGAAATTTCGCCCGAAAGCCGGTATTTCTTTTTGAGCTTGCCGGCCGCGCTCAGATAATTTTTGACGGTCTCTTCATCGATTTCAACTGGAGGGCGGCTCTTTTCACCGCGCTCATGCGTGACACCGACTGTGACCTTGCCCCTGCGCATGCCTGCCTGCACTCCGTCACGGATGCGCCCTTCAAGGGATGAAACACTCTGAGGCAGCTTCAGGGAAAATTCGAAATAGCGGTGGTTCAGAGAGCGGATTTCAACAGTCCAGCTGCCGTCTTTAACCGCCACACTGGCCCTGGCAAAGGCCGTCATGCTTCTTACCATAATAAAACCAACTCCGTCTTAAAGAGAAGCAGGGGCGGGTTTTAGATAACCCGCCCCTAAGCAAAAGTCGATCAAAATGAGAAGCGCATTATAGGAACTTGAATCCGGGGTGTCAAGAACAGGATTACGCCATGACAGCCACAAGGCGAGTATTGAAGAAGTTCCTGAGCATCTTCCCCACCTTGCTGCCTGTAGCATAGAAAGCGTTGCTCTGGCCCTGGGCAGTCAGGCTGAGCTGGTCGGCCATGTACTGGCGGATTTCCGCGGCCCGTTTGACCGGGTCTTTGGTGCCCATCATGATGTCCGCCGCGGGCTTCATAAGCACAATGGCGATGACAAGCGTATAGGCATAACGGCTGTTTCTGAAGCTCGGGCGCTTGCCAAGAACAAGCTGGACCGTTTCCAGAATGCCGCCAAGTTCTTCGGCGCCCACATAAGCGATACCCTGGTTGGTCTTCGAGAAATTCATCAAGGTCTGTTCAGGAGTCTGGACGCCAACGACAAGCAGCGGCTGAATAATAAAAGGAAGCCGGGCAGCCAGCGTGCGGCGCTGGGCTTCAGAAACGATGCCACTGTTCTGAATGGCGGCGCCAAGTGATTTAAAAAATCCGCTTTCAGAAATACCCGCGGGCAAGACAGTCGCAAGGACCGGTTTGCCGTCCTGGGGCTGAAGTTCCGTAAAGACGCGGATAAATTCCGCGAAGATGCGCGGGTTCTGCTCGGCAAGCGCCGTAAGGATTGAATAATCGATCGCGATGCGGCCCTGGCCTGCTCCCGCCAAATCGGATGTACCGGGAACAAACGGAACACGGCTGGTGAAGTTTTGAGCCAGCTGGAGCTGTGCATTTTCTTCAACCACTTCATCCAGGGAAACTTTTTCAGCCTTGCGCAGCTCTTCAGCTTCCGCGTTGCCGTTATTAACATTGCTGACCAGTTTCACAACCGCTTCAACTCCGCCCAGGATGAGAGTTTTGACATACCGGAACAGAGGCAGAATACCAAAAGTAAAATACCGGGTTACTGTCTGCGAAGAAGAAGTTTCGGACGTCGTTGTCTGGACGGTTGTTACCGTATCAGGCGTTGTTCCCTGCGTAGATATGGAAGCGGGAATGACCGGCGTTGTGTTGTTAATGGCGGCAGCCGGCGTGATGTTCAAATTCAAGGGTTCAGAGAAATCAAGCAGCTGTGCAGCCACAAAGCGAAGTTCGGGACGCGCTTCGATAAATGAAATCGTTTGCGCGGCTGCTGTGCGTAAATCCTGGGACGGGCTCGTTAAAAGAGGGCGGATTTCACCGAGTAACGGTGTAGCAACAGGGCCAAGAATGCCGGCCGCACGAACCAGCGCGGCACGGCTTTCAACGTCCGGAGAAGTCTGGATGGCGACGCCAAGGCGTTCCACAAGTCTTGAGGCGCTGCCCGTTTCCGTATCCACAGAAGAAGGCGTCAGGATCCGGTTGAGAGCATTTGCCGACGCAAGCCTCAGAGTAAAAGTAGCGCCCTGAACAGAAGTATTGATCAGTGACGCGATAGCTCCCTGCGCGGGCGCGCCTATTTCACTCAAAATCTGAAGAGCTCCGGGGACATCAATGCCTGTGATAAAAATTTCAGTAATATCGGGACCAAGGCTGGTTTCAGTGGCCAGCCTTACAACCACCTGACGAGCGGTTTCGGGTACTGTCTGAACAGTACCGAATCTCTTCTCTAAAGTGAAAGTCTGGATTTCTCCGGCCAAAGCCAGAGTGATAAGACGGGACAACGCGGGTTTGGCGCGCTCATTAAGCAGCGACAGGATTTTTAAAGCCTGCAGACGCTGAGCTCCCGGCCGGGCCGGGTCTTTGGCAAAGTCCGCGAGTTTTTTGATTTGTTCATCTTCCAAACTTGTAGGAACGGAACCTCCGCCTTCCAGAATTTCGAGCAGCAGCTCAAACGCAATGGCGGTCAATTCCTGCGCACTCTTAGTATCTAAAGCCACATCGACAACCGTGGGAATGGCTGTTTGAGCGTCGGCGGTGCGCGAAATCGCGCGGATGGCCCGAAGCTGCAAGGCTGGAGTTGTGGCTTCACGAAGAAATTTCAGCACCGCCGGAAGCGACTGGAGAGTTAAAGTCGCTAATGCTGCCTGCGCGTAAGAAACGGCGTCCTCATTGGCAAGCGGGTTCTGAAGCACCTGGATGAAGAAAGGAATGGTCGCTGCTTCCCTGCGTTTTGCAAGCTCTTGAATATAAGGAACATAATTGGTTTGCTGCCTTACTACTTCATCGCGGGCCTGTTCAATTAATTTCAATATCGGCACCTTGCTAAGATCGAGGAAAACCGGCTGCTTCGCGCGGGATTCAGCGCGGGAAATATTCAGCGTCACAGTTAGTGGGCCGGTACGCAAATCTCCCAGCACGGGCGTTTCAACATTCAATGGAAGCGGAGCACCAGGCTCACGACCAAGAAGTTTCGCGGCTTCGCGAGTTGGAAAGCCCGGATTTTCAACTGGAAGATAAAAACGGCTTGTGGCGATACCTTCAAAGCGCGCGGGACCGCGGTCGCGGGATGAAAGAACAAGCTGGCGTTCAGGGCCGCGAACGTTTTCAGGGCGCGTCACTTCACCATCAAGGGAATCTGGAAGCAGCCCGCTGTCAGCGAGCGCTTTCGCGGCTTCAGGAGTCAGGGACGCGGTGTAAAGAACAGGCAGATTATTTTGCCCGGGCAAAGTGTTCTGGACCACAAAAGGATTGGAAGCGGCCAGGGTCACGATTCCAGGCGTCGTCAGCAGCTGAGACGGAACCCAGCCTTCAGGAATGGTGTAAACGTCATTGGGAACGGTTGTCTGCCACGGGCTGACAAGGTTGGCATCCGCATTGCGGGGAGGAACACCAGCACCTGTAAGCCCCCGGCCATCGCCTGAACCTGAAACCGTGGGCGGCGGTTCAATAATGCTCCGCCGTTCGGAGCGGCTGATCAGCCGCAGTCCTGTGATGGTGAAAGTCCCCTTCCCAGGCTTGTCAAAAACCAGGATGATAACGCCTGCCTTTTTATTTTTGGCCGCATTCGCGATTTCCGTAATATCAATTTTGGTGACCCCAGCTCTGATCTCACCCACCGAGTAAGCAGGCTTTCCAATCAAATCTTCTTTTCTTTCCTTGCCGCGTGTCTTGAGTTCAACCTTGATCTGCGCCGGCATTTCAGAACCTTCAGCTGTGGTGATTTCAAGGACGGTATGGCCTTCTTCAATAGCAGTTTCCGGAAGCGCAAACCACACGCCTCCATACTTGTCTTTCAAGACATCATATTTGATCAGTATTTTTCTGAGTTTGGCGTCAATTTCAGGCTTGGGAGTTTCCGCGAGGCCGCCATAATCGTCTTCTTTTTCTTTCAGGGCCTTCAGGATTTCATCTATCAAATCTTTGGGCATGGCCTTGCGCGACTTTTTCATAGCCGCCGGAATAGGATGGTCCTTGTCAATCTGCCGGAGTTTCTTTTCAACAAATGCCGCCGTCGGCGCCCTGCCCGCGAGTCCGCGCATCTGCGGAGCGTGAAGCATTTCCAGGATCAAAACCTGGTTCATGGCAATAATTTTAAAATGGTTGGGCTTGGCAGTTTTGGGGTCATAGGAATCAAAAAGGCCCCACTGTGCGGGCAGGACATTGCCGTTGATTTTCTTGATCAGCGCGAGCGCGTCTTTAGCGTTTTTAATCGCGTCGTCATAGCCCGAAGCAGCCATAAAGAAAATGCCGTAGAGCACAGCAGCATAGTTGGCAGCCATAACATTGGCGATTCCGAAAGGCTCGTAAGTGTCCTTGTCTTTGCCCGTGCCAGGCGCGCTTCCGACCAGCTTGTGTTTTGCTTTCCCGGCAGCGTAGGCATAGGCCTTGAAAAAATTTTCAGCGCTGATCCCAAGCGTTTCCGGTGCCAGCTTTGCAGCGTCATAAAATAAAAATGGATAATATTCGGCCCAGGCCGTGTAATTGCCGTCACCGGTCGCGACAGGCTCCGCATCTTTTTCCCCTTCACCAGTCGGCAGGGCT
>CAZKMJ010000070.1:2598-11102 GCA_964553835.1 uncultured bacterium | reverse complement strand
AAAGGCATGTCCCAGGATGACTTCAATAATAAGCCTGTGGCCTGGACCGTCAAAGCCGCCACCTGGCTGTCACCGGCCAGCTGGTTGTATGGCGGAGCGCATACTGAATACAGCCGCGCGATCGGCCGCTTGCCCAGGGAAGAAGTTTTCTACCGCCGCGCGCTCATGACGGCTTACGCGCGCCTGCTGGACATTGAAAATGATCCCGCGGCGGGCATTTACGCCAAGAATAAAGCGCGCGAAGAGTTCCGCAAACTCGCGCGCCAGATCACTGACAAGAGCCAGTACCTGGCGACTCATCTTCACCGCGCGGAAGCCAATATCCAGGTTGATTTCCTTAAACAGGCCGACAAATTCTCGCCGGGCCTGGAAAAACAGCTTAAGCACGCCAAGCGCCGCCAGCGCCCGCGCAAGGCCAGTGAATTCGCGGCCCGTGACATTGACTGGAAAGAAATGGTCTATGGCGAAGAGCGCGGCCTTCAGCTCATGCTCGACAACTCGGCCTTTGAAGGGGAGGACGCCCGCACCAAGGAACAGCAGGCTCTTCTTGGAAAAGTTGAAAAGCAGATTACTAACCTGATCAAGGACGGTCAGTCGGATGATCAGATCGAAAAGGGTGTTGATGCTCTCCTGATCGAGCTCAATAAACTGATTCCTCCCGGACAGCGCCGGTTGACACGGGATGACATCCTGATCCCGATTACCGCGGGCGAAACCCTGGATCCGCACCTGCGTGTGCTTTCGTATAAAGGCAAGAGAGTCCAGCTGGCGTTCGAAGTCAAGATTGACAGCCTGGCCGCGGTCTCTGAAATTGACGTGGTCAAGAAACAGGTCCTCCGCAGCGGCCTGGTCGAAGGGACGCCGGAGTTTGACGAAGCTTACCTGAAGGCCAAGAGAAAATGGATGCAGCAGTATGGCTATCCCGCGGATTCCAAGGTCATGTCTTTCCTGATGACCAGCAAATTCTCGCGTGTCCTGGAAGACAGGGGATTCGCGCAGGGCCAGCTGACCGGCTTCAGCGGTACCACGACCTTCTCGGTTGGTACCTTCCCGAGCGGCCTGTTTGCCGACCTGGATATTCCGGTCCTGTTGAGTCAGTACCACAAGGCTTCCAACTTCCACGAAATGCTGCACTTTGTGCATCCGCACAAATATGACCGCGACGCGGAATCAACTCTGATTGAAGAAATTAACAACTTTACGGCGCAGTACCTTGCTGAAGTTTTTGATCCGGACGCTGGTCACGCGTTCGACCTTGAACACGTGATCGAACAGAAGTTCTCCCAGTACGTCAAATCGGCCTCAGGCGATAAGACCGTGGACCATATGCTCCCGGAAGAAGTGGCCAAGATCAAGAAGCGCGCGATCAACGCGCTGCGCGGTGTCATTGGCATGCGTATCCGCCTGCAGGAACTGATGCAGGAAAAAGGTCTTGATCCGGCCATGGGCTTCGCGCTGATCCAGAGGCTGATCTGGAACGCCCGCGGCCTGGACGATATTCTGGTCCTGCAGGGTTATCTCAATGACCCTCAGGCGCTTGATGAACTTGTGGATACCCTGTTTGTGCAGAATGATGAAAAGAGCGGTAAACCCCTTCTTTATATGGACCCTGACAAGGGCCTTGTGAACAACGCCGAAGCTTTGAAAGGCACCACAGTGGAAGGCTGGATTGCCAAGCGTGTTGCCGCCCGCGCCGCCAAGGACATGAAGGCCGGCCGCCAGAAGCAGGCGCAGGCCCGCCTCGACCGCTATCGCCGCAGCCTTGAAAAGGCGCAGCGCCGTGAAAATGAGTTGATTGAAGGTGAACAGGGCAATCTGAACCGCCGTATCGGAGACCTTGAAAAGAAGCCGCTGCCCAAAGACAAGAAAGAAAAAGAAGCGGAGCAAAAAGCCCGCGCCAAGCAGAAAAAGTCCCTGCAGAATGATGCCCAGAAAGTCGGACGTGACAAGCAGGCCCTGCACCGCAAAGCGCACGGTCTCTTCACGGGTATCGGCGGCGGGCTCAAAGCTGCCGGTCTGACGGACGATGAAGCTGAAGAGCTGGGCAATCCGGACAATCGCTTTAACATTGCCAAGCAGAAATTTACGGACGGTCTTGAAGAAGTGGCCGCCAACTGGGAAGGTGATCCGGAAAAAGTAACCGCTTATCTCGATAAGGCCATGCCGGCCCTGTTGAAGGCGCACTATGAAGAATATCGCCTTGCTTACAACTCGCAGGAAGAATACAAGGAGAGCCTGAATCAGGCGGCCTTTGAAAAGTTCAAGGAAGAAAACGGCGAGGATGATCCGGGTCTTAACCGCTTCATTCTCGATCAGCCGATTGTGAATGGTATGAGCATCCGTCAGCTGTGGCTGAACTCCGCTGAGCTTGCGGTCAATGAGGCCCTTCTGGATGATACCTCAGCCCGTGGCGAAGAAACGGCCTATGGCATTCTGGCCCAGGAAACCGAACGCTTCTACCGCGCCTTCCAGGTGGGTGATGAACGCAAGAAGCGCCAGATGGATAACAGCCCCGACCATGCCGAACTAATCAACACCAGCGCGAAGATGGCGCAGGACCTGCTGGACCGCATGGCCGGCTCGCCGCTCCGCTCCGAAGCGCGGGTGCTGATGATGCCCAAGGGTCTTCCGGACAACGCTGTGACGCGTGAAGTCAACCGCGCCCGCCGGCTGCGTGTCATGGAACGTTTGATGAAGCGCGTGCAGGAAGAAGCCAACAAGCAGGATGAAGAGCAGAGCCCCAACATGAAGCTCTGGGAAGAAATCGGCGCCCGCACCCTGCAGTCGCTGTTCTGGCAATACCATAAAGATCCGTATGTCCGCGGCTTCGTTGACAAGAACTGGAAAGCCAGGGGCCGCAGCACGCTGGCCAGCCATGTCGCGGCGGGTAAAAAAGGCAAGCCGCAGGTCAGCCGCAAGACCGGCAAATATCTGGCTGAACTGCCGCAGGGTCCCATGAGCCTGACTGACCTTTTTGAAATGGGCGGTCTTGATTTTGAATACATGGTTTCCATGATGGGCGGCGACAAACTGCTCACAACTGGTATGCGTGCCACAGGTACGGAAACGCCGGGTGAAGAAGGCTTTGACCACACCCTGCACAATCATCCGCCCCACGGAAAAAAGAAAAATCAGTATCAGGTCATGCCTTCACTCAAAGATGGTAACCATGACGGCGTGCTGCAGTCCAAGGGCCCCAGCTTCATTACCTCCGGCCTGGGCGTGACGCGGTTTGAAGTAGACGAAACGGTTGATCCCGCGGGCCTCGACAATGCAAAGCCTGTCCGTTACAACGGCAAGGCGATTTCCTATGAAGAAATGAGCCTGATCGCGGCGCAGCTGGCCAAGGAAGGCAAGAGTTTTGAATTTGAGTATTATCAGAAACAGGACGAAAAGGGCCGCGAGATCAAAGTGCGTGTTACGTACAAGAGTTGGCTTGATATCACCGCGCTGGCTGAATCTGGCCTGACCAAACCTGAAGATAAAGCAGATCTTGAAGAATTCCTGCCTATTGTTAAAGGCGCGGCCTGGACTGAGGATGAAATCAAGACCATCCGCATTGCGGCGCGCAAAACCATGGAAAATGCGGGCAAGTCGGAAACAGAAGAAGCTGAGGAAGAAAAAGAAGAACCCAAGAGCCCGCTTGATCTTGCTGCGGGAAAATTCCGTGACATTTACAAGGCTCTGTTCAGCCAGGACGCTGCTGAATCAGCGGAAATGGATGAAGCCAAGTCTAATCTTGCGAAACTGCTTCAGGACATCGATGCGCTTGAACCGGATCTTAAGGCAAAAGCCAAGGAACTGAAAGCGCGCGCGGAAGAACTGACCCGTATTCTGAGTGACCGTGTGGTTTATCTGAAATACTGGAAGGCCATCAACGGCGTTGAATCCGTTGAGCAGCTCGCTCAGTTGCTGAATAATGACACGGTTAATCTTGAACAGCTGGCCATGTTTGCGCCGATGATGGGATACAGCAAAGCGAAGCTTGAATACAGCAAGAAAATCCTGCAGCAATTCCTTGCGATGGTTCCGGAGAATTCTTCGATCTGGGGAACAACCCGGGAACAGCTGAAAGATATGGAACCGAAAATTGACGCCTTAATCGCGGCCATGGACAGCGCCGCGGCGGCTCCGCGTTCGGAAGCCCGTTTTGCTCCGACCGTGACGCCGGAAGTTCCCGCGGTAACCGCCGGATCCGATGTGAAGCAGGCTTTCCTGACCGACCTGGTGAAAAAGATCCGCTCGGGCAGCGCGAACAAAGCTGAACTCGAAACCATCCTGGGTCTGATGTTCGTGGATGAAGCGGCGGGTGAGGGCGTTGCCAAGGGCAGCGAATACAATGATGCTCGCGCGGCACTGATCCAGGCCATGGATGAAATGCAGATCCCGCTGAGTGAAAATGTTCTGAAGGGCCTGCTGAATTCCTGCACCGCCTGCTTCGTGGTCCAGTGCGCCATCCTGAAACAGCACGCGGCACAGACTGCCGGCAGCTTCAACGCGGCCACCATGGCTGATCCCGAGCTTGAAACCAATCTCTGGATTTTCTATGAATTTGTGAAACGTATCATTGACCTGACGAAGCGCTGGGAAATTTCCGGAGTCAGCACCACGCCGGAAGGTTTTAATAATCTGGCTGCCGCGCTCGCGTTCCTGAAAGACATTATCGCGGCCCTGAACAGCGGCAATGAATTTGTGGCGGATCTTTCGAAGCGCCTTTCTGAGCGGGGCGTTTCCATGGATGAGCTTGAAACCATCCTGAACCGGATTGAAGAAGACGCGGCCTACAAGGCGGGTATCGGTATCGCGACGGTGGAAGCCGTTCCAGTCCAGATATCCAGCGATCCGCTTGAAGAACTGCTGCGGAAGATCGACGGTATCGAAGCTTTTAACCTTGAAACCGCGGAAAGCAAGCTCGCGCTGGCCAGGGCTATTATGAAATGGCGCACGCAGAGCGGCGATCGTATTGAAATTATCCTTGAAGCGGTTGAGGAACGCGCCAAAGCGCTGGGCGACCAGCTCGAAGGTTTCGAACTTGTGGATGCCTACAAGAAAAAGAAGGGCATTCTGCTCAGCACGGAAGCCGCGGATGAACTGCTTGAAAATCACTTCGGGTATGCCGACCAGACCGGCACCATCGTTCTGAATGAAGACCGTCTGATCAATGGATTTGCAGCGACACTTGGCCAGGAAATCGGCAATCTGCAGGACGCCGAACTTGTGCACTTCCTGCGCATGCTCAATGACGTTATGGTCACGGTCGCGCACGAACGTGTTCATATCAAGCAGAAGGGCGAAGGCCGCCTGCGCAGCGAGCTGCGCCTTTACAATGAAGTCGAAGCCTGGACCAAGACTATCAAGGTCCAGGAAGTTTTGGACGCGCACGATCCGTCCAAGACGTACGCCGAACGCATTGCGATTGGAAAAGTCCTGCTGCGGCTTGCGCTTTCCGAGCACCGTGTGCTTGCTCAAGAGCTGGCTGACGTTACGGATCAGCCTGACCTTGCCGCCAAATTCCTGAAAGGCCACGCTGTTGAAGTCCTGGAAGGTTTCTCATCTGGCTCCGCGTTGAATGAAATCCGCGCGCTTGTTGGCCAGTTCCGCCGTGTCGCGCTTGGCGCGGATGCGGCCAAAGATTTCAAGGGTATGCCGGAAATCATGCCGGTCACCAACCTTGTCAAATTTGAAAATGAAGATTTTGATACCTGGACTCAGCGTATCGGCGCCAGCCACATGGTGTTCTATGTGAAAGCAGGGGACGCGGAGGCTGAGAAACTGGTCCGGAAACTGGGCAAGGCCGGCGCGACAGTCTTTGTGTACAACCAGCTTGGCCGGAACCGCTCGGAAACCAGGCTTGTGTCCGATCCCGAACAGCTGGGTGAAATCGGCCTTATGGCTGCCGTGCTGGGCCGTGAACCGTTCGAGAAGTTTATCCAGACCCGTATGCCTCCCTCAGGCTACGATGCTGACAGCCTGCTCCAACAGAATGCCATGGTCCGCGGTATCATCGCCCAGATGAAGACGGCCAAGACCTCCGAGCGGTCTGCTTAATCCCTGCTCCACTCTCTACACTTCTAGCAAGATATAGCATTTTATTACAACCCTTGTAATAGTGACTGTTTACGTGCAATTTCTCCTGAGAGCAGGTATACTTTCGATACAAGGCTTATAAAAGCCTTTAATAAAGGATGAAAACTCTAATTGTGAAACGACAATTGTTGAGGGCGACAGCTCTCTTCACGACAATTTTTTTCACTGCTACCAACCTAACGGCGCAGGCCGCTCCGGCCATCGCGTCCGAAGTTGCGCCGGCTGCTGAATTTCAGGTCCCGGAAACTCTTTCTGTTCCCGCGTCACTTGGAAGCCTGCAGGTTTTTTCGCGTTCCACCCGCACCAACCGTTTTGTGATTTATATCCAGGACGCGCACGCGGTCGTTGACGCCCAGGACAATATTGAAAACCTCATCAAATATTTTCAGGACAAATATTCCATCCGTCTGATCGCGGTCGAAGGCACCAAGGACAATCTCGACCCGCTGCTCTTTAAAACATTTCCCGACGAATTTGTGAAGAAGAAGGTCATGGGGCAGTACGCGGCTAAAGGGGAAATCAGCGGCCCTGAAATGGCTTCAATTTTTAACACACTTCCTTCGACTTACTTCGGTATTGAAGACTGGGACCTCTACCGCCAGAACTACAATGCTTATCTGCTTGCGGGAAAAAAACAGGCTGAAGTGCTGGAATTTCTCTCGGGTCTGCGCAAGGACCTGGACTTCAAGCGCGCCGGGCTTTATTCACCCGAGCTCAATAATTTCCATGAAAAAATCTCGGCTTTCCGTGATGAAAAGCTTGACCTGTTCAACCTGCTGAAATTTCTCGAAACTCAGGACAAGGACGGCAGCCGTATTACAGCCGAGCGCTTCCCTCATTTGTACCCGGTCTACAAAACCTCGGTTTCCGAAAGCAAGAACCAGGCTGAAAATATTGACGTTTCAATCCGCAAGATGGCGGACGCGTTGGCCAAAAAAGCACAGGAAAAACTTTGCGCAAAGGATCTGAAAGAGTTCAACGAGAAGTACCAGGATTTTGTGACCGGGCAGCTTGACTCCGGCAGCTTCCTGAAATTCCTGGTGGACAGCGGAAGGAAATGCGGCGTTGAGGCCAAGCTCTCGCCCCGCATGCGTGAACTGCTGGGTCAGACTGAAACTCTTGCCATGATCAAAGGCACCCGGCTTTTTGACGAGCTGGAAGTCCTGCTTCGCGAAATAGAAAATTCTATGATGGTCAATGATGAGCAGAAAGAAATAGCCGCGCAGTACCGCAGGATCCGTTTAATGGAAGAGCTTTCCCGTCTTCAGTGGACACGCGACCAGCTGGATGAATATGAAAATGACGCGCCCGCTTATTTGAGCATGATGGGGGACAAAGTCGAAGGTATTTATCCCGCTCTGGATTTTTACCGCTACGCCATCAAGCGTGACAATGTTTTCATGGAAAAAATCCAGCAGAAGATGGACAAGGAAAAAGCGCAGGCCGCGATCGTGCTGACCGGCGGTTTCCACTCCCGCGGTTTTGAGCGCCATTTGAAAGAAAAAGATTATTCGTATGCCGTGATCATGCCGCGGATGAATTCGCTTGAGGGCCATGAGAATTATGACCCGGTCATGAAAGGCGACCTTTCCTACAAACGTTTCTTCAAGACCACTCTTTATGATGCTTTCGCGAGGGACTCAACGTTAAAGCTCGCGGGCGAATTGAGCCAGCCCGATTTCAAGAAAAACGTCAAGATATGGCGCGACGATATTATCCGTGAGCTTGCCAAACAGGGAAGAGCCGCGGAAAGCAGCAAATACACACGTTATGTGGACCGCCTGTTCAGCTATTACGCGGGCCGCTTCGGCACCAACGGCAAGTTCCGCACCGGGGATGAAGTGGTGCAGGGTGTCAGCGATGAAATTGAAAAATTGAACAAGGAAACGCTGGATGATATGTGGCAGCGTCTTCAGCTTAAATCAAAGGCTTTTCTTGAAGGGATGCAGTCACTGGCAGGCGAAGGAAAACTCAATGTTGATGGCATCAAACAGTTGTACGGTCGAATTTCAACGGGGCAGCCGTCCGCTGTTGCCGAAGGCCGTCCGCTTAGTCAGAATTTCCAGGTCGCTGATTTTACTGTCAGAGAAGAGGCTCCGGGACCGCGCGCGCGGGATTTCGCGGCCGATTCCGACTCTGTGTTCCAGACTATCGCGGAAAATCTTAATCCTCAAGACCGGGCTGTTGCCGCGCGGATTGCAAATCGCCTTGGTCCGCAGGCCAATCAGATCCGCAACGATCTTAATCAAAATGTGATCCGTGTAGGAACCGATATCAATCCGTACGCGGCTGTTCCTCAAGCTGCTGGTGCCGGCCTTCGAGAGCTTCAATTAAGCGCCCAGCGCCAGAACCTGACGGCTTCCGATGCAGCCATCAATGCCGGAGTTCAACAGATATCCCTACAGACGAGCCGCCGT
>CAZKMJ010000070.1:0-2588 GCA_964553835.1 uncultured bacterium | reverse complement strand
CGGCAGATTTGGGTCTTGATGATACCTCTGCCGGCGGGGTTGGATATTTTACAAATGTTTTGAATAGAATAAACAGTGATTTGAATCTTCTTCTGATTGACCTCGAAAGGTCTCCGGCAAACAAGCTGCCACTTGTTAATATGCTTAAGAGATTCCTGGGATCATTCCCCAAATCATATAGCGATTGGGATAGTTTAACGGTTCAGCAATATAACGCGCTTATGCTGCCGAAAATTGACGGCGGCATTACGCTTACCGACGTCATTAACGAGCTTCGTGCTGCCAGGTTTCCTGATTCCACAGGTGCCGTTTTTACGACGCGGGCTGAAAAGCTGGCGGATAAACTGACAGCTGCTTTATCCTATGAGTTAGCTGACGCTCCGCGTCCCAAACCAAGGAAACCCACATTCGGTTCTTCGCGCACGCGGGAAGAAAGCGCTGCCAATCTGAATACAAGGATGGTACTCGCGCGTTTGGTCGAGATCCGGGACGGGCTCCAGACTTTGCTGACACGCGAGGGTGGGCTTGACTATTTAGACGCAGGAGAAATTCAGCCTCTCATAGATGATATCAACCGCTTTCTTTCAAAATTTCGCGTGCGGAACAATGCTGACGCCCTGAACATTGATCTTGTTACGCTTCTTGCTGATTACGCAACCAATGATGATGCGATCACAGAGTTGCGGACTCTTCTTAACCCTGGGGCGATTTCTGGTGTCGCGCTTCTGGCAAATCTTATACGCATCGCGAACCTGCCTGTGGTAGCCGCGGCTCCCGGTAAGGAAGGGGATGCCCTGGGAGCGCTGATCAAAAAATATATAGCAGAAATACAAGGAGCGGCCGCCGGAATTGAAACGATTATAAAAGCTTCTCTGAGCAAGGGATCATCTACGGGTTCTGGTTTCGATGGGAGTGATTCTGAAGAAGCTTTGGCGGATACGCCTTCAAGCGCGCCCACACCTGAGGACACTCGCGGGACAAAAAGAACTGCACCGTCACCAGGTGACAGCGGAAAGATAAGGACCCCTAGGAAACCTGTGCCGCCTGCGCCTAGATTGCCTTTGCCGCCAACCGCGAAACTGCCCGCGGGTAAAGTTGCGCCTGGTAAACCCGATGCCGCTCTGATCACATTCCTTGATAGTGAAATAAGCAAGTTTGATTTTAGGCCTACAGATGGTGAAGTGCTGATTTCTCTGGCGTTGAAAAGAATCAAGACTCTTTATGAGGAACTTATAAAAGAAAGACCCACTTTCAAGCTCACTCTTAAAGACAAGAAAACCGGGAAATTGATAACGCTCAAACAGTATTATGATTCCATAAAAGACAAGGAATCAGATGAAAAAGTTGCCAAAAAGCTGCAGGATGTTGTCAGGCTGCTTGAGCAGCGTGTTAAGGAAGTCACCACGCCGCGCGCGGACGGCCTTGTTCCTACGGCTCCTGGTGCAAGGCTGGACAACGGCATGGTATTTCATCCGGATGAAATGGACCAGGAAAGCGGCTATGACAGTTTGAAAAATCATCATACAGGCAGCAGTTACACAGCCACTCCGCGTAATCTTCTGGGGCTGCGCAGAGGGCGAAACATCAAGACCCCCAAAGAATCATCCCCGTATGATTATGATGGTGGAACTCGTTCCACAGCTGACAAGATTGACCGCAAGACCAAAGCGACTGTATACGATGCTGCTTCTACAGAAGAGACTCAGGATAAGGCTCTTGCGAAAGCCAAGGCTAAGGCCAAGAAACAGGCGGACGATGAAGCCGCGGCCGCTGAAGCAGCCAAGAAAAAGAAAACTGAAACCGGAGAAGAAGCGCCGGCACCGGCAAAAAAACCCCCGGTTCCCATGCCTGACATGAACAAAGCTTACAAGCAGCTGAGGGATGAAGTTGAAAAACCGGGCGGGCTTCTCATCCTAACCAGCCTTCAATACCTGGAACTGATCAGGGACGTTCAATCGATTTATAATGAATACGCGGATGAAGATCAACGGGACGCGGAAGATGCTCTTGTGCGCCTTGATATTATCCGGCAGCGCGCAATCAGGCTCCGGTTTGACCTCGAGGCGCTGCGTAACAATCTTGAAAGGCTTTTCCAGAAGGGTGACCGGAGAGACATTAAAGGTCATCGAAAAGCCATTGGGGAAATTGAAGACCAGCTGGTCAAGATCAATTGGCTGATCAAGATGGCCGCGCGAAATAAAAAGGTCGCCAGCGCTGATTTCGCCGAAGAAAATCAGGACCAGGATGACGCGGACAGGTTTGGAACAAGCTATTCAGGCCGGCGCCTGGCCGCGCTTGGAGCGCGTTTTGTCCCTACCGACAAGCCCTATGCCAGCAAACAAGCGGTTCAAAATGCGACCCGCGATGAGCTTGAAAATGTCACGGACGAACTGAACATGAACAAACTCATGGGATTTGTCGTGGTCCCGATCATCCTTACGAATGTTGCGTTTATTACCTCGGCGATCATGGGTGTGGGAACTTATTGGGGACTAGTGCTGCTTATTTCTCCAGTGCTCCTTCTTTTGGGTACGCTCCTTTTTTACACGTTCAGCCGTAATCAGATTCTGGATAAAAACGGAGAGCGG
>CAZKMJ010000069.1:6954-11154 GCA_964553835.1 uncultured bacterium | reverse complement strand
CACAATATATTTGTAGCGGTAAGTGCCGGCCGTAATCGGAATGATTTTCTGCCATAAGCCTTCTTCGCGGCGCATCATGGGCTCAGGGATCCAGTTATTGAAATCACCGGCAAGCTCTACGGTTTTGGCATTTTTGCTTGCAGTCTGGAAAAGGATGCCTCCATGTACGCGGCGAGGGCCCATATGGGTCTGCATGACATTGTCCCAGCCCAGCTTCTTGGCCGGAAGCGTACGGTCAAGGTTGCGCTCGAGGTATTCGACTGCCAGATTGAAATAATCGCGAAAGGCGCCAGAGCCGCGATCATACTGCACAATGCTCTTGCCTGCCGCGGCGGATTCCTTGAAAAGCACACTTTCATGAATAATGGTTTTGAACAGCTTGTCCCGGAAAAAGGTTTTGACCTCTTCGTAAACTTCCTTGCCGAAGCAAGTGCGGGAATCAAAAATGGTCAGAAGCGCGTTAACTTCGATGGGTGCAAGACGGCGCTGATTCAGGACAGTCAGCGTTTCCGACATCTTGGCCAGTCCGTGAAGCGAAAAAAAGGAAGGTTCCACCGGAATGATGATTTCATCCGCGGCCTCAAGTGCATTCCACGTCAGGTTGCCAAGATTGGGCGCGCAGTCAAGCAGCACATAATCAAAACCGGGAATCTGGCTGTCAATCCACTGAAGCTGGCTGCGGAGCCTTTTTTCAATTCCCTGTACCCCAGCCATTTCATTTTCAATATTGGAAAGATGTGTGTAGGCAGGTACGAGGAAAAGGTTTTCATCCACCCTGCGGATCAACTGATCAGTGTCGAGGATGGAGGTACGCGGCGCCAAAAGCTCATACACGCTAAGCGGAGCTTCGCGCTCGCGGACGCCAAGGCCGCAAGTGGAATGGCCTTGGGGGTCCATGTCCACAATCAGGACTTTTTTATGTAGAAGCGCAAGACAGGCGGCAAAATTAATGGTCGTGGTTGTTTTTCCACAACCGCCTTTTTGGTTCGCAATAGCAAGAACCCGCAATCGATCCTCCTCGTTAATAAGGTAAAACCGTACACGGCCACATTTATTAACGGCAGGCAGTCTGACTTTCTAAAGGGTTAAGGTAAGTCAGGACACAAAAAGGCAGGATTATAGGCCGGCTTCGTTACGGGTATTGCCCAGCTGATTGAGGATCTTCATAAAAAACTCCTGTTCAATGTCAAGGTCATCCGCATTGGGCTCCACCAGCCTCCATGAAACCTGGACCCGGCCCGGAAAGCGCTGCTGGTAAACCCCTTTGATTTCCACAACTGTGTCCCCCGCCCGGTCCTTGAGCTGGATCCTCATCCGGTAACGCCGTTCATACTTCTGCCTGGGGATGTTTTTAAGCAGGCGGTTCTTGCGCACCACGCTGTCATAAATCCATTTGGTCTCAATGCGCTTTTTGGACTCGTTAGTCTTCCGGATGCCAAAAGGCTTCAGCGCTTCAAGCGCGGCCTTCCAGACTTCGTCCTGCGAAACCGCAATCTCATCAGAATACCGGGCATGAGCTGGCGAAGGCAGGAGCAGCGCTGTACCCAGGAGGGCCATAAGAAACAGCGGGCGAACCTTCATAAAGTAAAAAGCCTTTCGATTGGAACCACACCGATGACTTCCCCATGGACATCCGTGACGACGGCGAAAGACTGGCGCCTTTGCTGAAGGGTTAAAAACGCCTTTTCTATCGACGTGCTGCGCGAAAGGAAGATGGGTGAACGCAGGTATTTTTTAAGCGACTGGTTCTCATTTTCTTCAAAAAGCAGGTCAAATACGTAAATCATACCTACGATAATAGAGGGAATTTCTTCATAAACAAGCAGCATTCTCGCCTGGGTCCTGCGGGCAATTTCCCTGGCCTGCGCCAGGGTTGCTGAAATTTCAATTTTAGCAACTTTTTCTACAGGCACCATGACAGACTCTACATGGATCCGCTCAAAATCCAGGATGGTGTCCACCAGCTTCTTCTCATGCGGGTTGAGAACGCCGGAGCTGACACTTTCCTCAATTAATAACCGGAACTCTTCTTCGGAAACAAAAATACTGCGGTTGACTGCCGTTGCCCCAAAAGGCGTCAGAAGCGCGTCAATTCCCTTTAGCAGCCACACGGCAGGGACCTGAAAGAGCTTCAAAAGAAAATTCAGGCTGCCCGCCCACGACAGCAGGAAGGACTGGGAGCGTAGGCGGCCAAAGTCTTTGGGTACAGTTTCCCCAAAAATAATCAGGAGCGGCGCAGTAAGCCCGGTGACCAGCCACTCATTATTGATGCCAAAACTTCTGTCCAGCCAGTAAGCGACCACAGACGCGGCCAGGATATTGGTCACATTGTTCAGGACCAGCAAAATCGTGAGGAATTGGTGCGAGTAATCCTGCAGGCGCATGACCTGTTTCGCGGCGGAGTTACCGGTATCCGCAAGCTCACGCAGCTTGACCTTGTTGAAAGACACAAAAGCCATTTCGGCCACGGCCAGAAAACTATTGACGGACAGGGAAATGACAAAGATCAGGAGGAGTGTCATTTCTTTTTCGACCTCACAATGACCGTGCGGATCAGGCGTTTGCGAATAACATCATTAATGCGGATCTGACATTCAGGCAATTCAATAACCCTGCCCTTTTCAGGCACTTCGCCTGTTTTTTCAAGGATAAAGCCTGCGAGCGTTGTGGTTTCCTGCGATTCCAGGGTAATAGAAAAAAATTCATTAAATTCCGTCAGCGGGATTTTGGCTTCCACAATGAATTCCTGGTTTCCAAGCGGGCGGATGGGATTTTCCGGCTTGGCATATTCATCATAAAATTCGCCGAAAATCTCCTCAAAAATATCTTCAATGGTCACAATACCAGCCGTGCCGCCATGTTCATCCACGCAAACCGCGAAACCCTGGTTTTTATTACGGAATTCGGTCAACAGGTCATCCACCCTTTTAAACTCCGGAATAAAAAATGCTTCTTTAAGAATTGAAGAAATGGAAATGTCCGGGTTTAAGACGTACTCCTGCACCGGGATGACGCCCATCAGATTGTCCGGCGTGCCCTGGTAGACAGGAAGATGGGAAAAATGGAATTTCTGAATGATTTCAAGGTGTTTGGCGCGCGGCTCCTCAATGTCCAGCGCGGCCAGGGCCGTGCGCGGGGTCATGATGTCCTTGACAGCGCGTTCACCGAGGTCCAGCAGCTTCTGGATCATGCGCCTTTCCTGGCGGTCCAGGACGCCTTCCTCTTCCCCGATTTTCACCAGGGTCTTGAGCTCGTCTTCAGAAATTTCATCCGAGTGCTCTTTCTTTCCCGGCACCAGTCCGTGCAAAATATTGTCTGTAATCCAGCGCACCAACATGCGGAACGGAGTCAGCAGGATCGAGACCACGTGGAGCGGGATGGCGGAGAAGAGGGAAATTTTTTCATTTTTACGAACCGCGATGGTCTTGGGCAGGATCTCGGAAAAAAAGATCAGGAAAACTGTGAAAATCGTGACCACGATGCCGAGCGCGCCGGGATTCAGGTAACGCAGGGTCAGTAAAGTAACATTCGCCGCGGCAAGAGTGTTAACCACAAGATTGCCAATCAAAATCGTAACAAGGGCCTGGCGGGGGTGGTCCAAATGACGGCGGACCCAGGGAAAAAGAACCGGATGGGCCTGTTCCAGCCTTCTGCGTTCGATTTTGGAAAGGGAAAAAATAGCCGTCTCCGCCGCCGCAAAAAAAGCACTCAGCAGAAGCAATGCCAAAAGCATTAAAAGGTGGACAAACAAGTGCATGGTCAGGTCTCGTACAGTTTCATTTTACGAATATAAGTTTCGACCTTTTCGGGCAAAACTTCGGCCCCGAGCTTCTCCCCCTTGGCCAGCCGGCAGCGTATCTCAGAGGATGAAACAGGGTTTTCGGCCAGGTTGATCCACTGCAAGCCCGGAATGGGCGGCTGCGCGAAATGGCCAGGCCTGCGCGCCGCGATCAACTTGGAAAGGCGCATGATCTCTTCGGGCTTGTGCCAGTTTGAAATTTCAGCCGCTGAATCCGCGCCCAGGATGAAATAAAGCTCATCTGAAGGGTATTTTTTTTTAAGCTCAGCCAGAGTATCAGCCGTGTAGGAAATTCCAGGTCTGTTCAGCTCCACATCGGAAACCTCAAAACGCGGTTCGTCCTGAATGGCCATTTCCACCATGCGGTAACGGAATGGCGCTGGCGTGATGCCGGTTTTGTC
>CAZKMJ010000069.1:0-6944 GCA_964553835.1 uncultured bacterium | reverse complement strand
GGCCACCCGCCCGCTTTGGGTTTTGACGGATTTGGTTTTGTCTTTTTTGTGCGGAGGTGTCAGTGAAGGAATGAAAAGGACCCTGTCGAGGGCGAACTGTTCCAGGGCCGCGCGAGCAATGTCCAGGTGCCCGACATGGATGGGATCAAAGGTTCCGCCAAAGACCCCGGTCTTCATTCCCGGATCTGGCCGTTACCCTGAACAACGTATTTGTAGGAAGTCAAACCTTCCAGACCCATGGGACCACGCGCGTGGATCTTGTCGGTGGAAATGCCGATTTCCGCGCCAAAGCCATACTGGAAGCCGTCGGCAAAACGGGTGGAAGCATTCACCATAACCGAAGAGGAATCGACTTTGCTTGAAAATTCCTGCGCGGCTTTCGCGTTCCGGGTGATGATCGCGTCTGTGTGGCCGGAACCGTAGTTCTGGATGTGTTCGATCGCTGCATCCAGATCCGAAACCACCTTCACCGCAAGAATCTTATCCAGGAATTCCTTTCCAAAATCAGACTCTGTGGCCGCTTTAGCGCCCGGCACAAATTTCTTGGCCTGTGAATCCGCACGCAGTTCACAGCCGCCTTCTTTTAATTTGGCGGCCATGGCGGGCAGGAATTTCGGCGCAGCTTTTTTGTGCACCAGCAAAGTTTCCATGGCGTTGCAAACCCCGGGCCTCTGGAGCTTGGCATTCAAAATAATACGCTCCGCCTTTTTAAAATCAGCGTCCTGGTCCACATAGACATGGCAGATGCCTTCATAGTGCTTGATGACCGGAATTCGGGAGCTCTCCACGACCTTCTCAATCAGGGACTTGCCGCCGCGGGGTATGACCAGATTGATGTCCTTATCGCGCTTGAGCAGGAAATCCACAGCTTCCCTGTCCGTGGTTTTGATGGCAGAAACGCAGCCCGCTGGTAAGCCGTTCCGCTTAAAAACTTTTTCAAAAACAGCGGTCAGTGCCTGGTTGGAATGAAACGCTTCCTTGCCACCGCGCAGCAGAACGGCATTCCCGCTTTTAAAACAAAGCGACGCGCATTCCACCGTAACGTTCGGACGTGATTCAAAAATAATTAAAATGACGCCGAGCGGCACCGCAACCTTGGAAATAACAAGCCCGTTCGGCCTCTTCCATTTGGAGATGACTTTTCCGACGGGATCCGGAAGCCCGGCCACTGTCTTGATCCCTTCGGCCATTTCGGAAATGCGTTTGGGATTGAGTGTCAGTCGGTCAATCATGGCCGGTGAAAGCCCGTTACGGCGGGCCTGCTGCACATCACGGGCATTCTGCGAAAGAATAAACTTTTCCTCTTTTTTCAGGACCGCGGCGGCCTCAAGCAGGACTTTCTTCTTGAACGCGGTGGAGAGCTGCGAGACTTTCCTGGACGCGGCACGCGCGGCTTTCAAATCATCAGCAAGCTGTTGCTTCCAGAGTTCTTCGCCCATGTCAGTCCCAGATTACAAGATCATCACGATGGATGACTTCGTCCTGATATTTATAGCCCAAAACCGAGTCAATTTCATGGCTCTTTTTGCCCGCGATTTTGGTCAGCTCATTGCTTGAATAATGAACAAGTCCTCGGCCAAACGCTTTCCCCTCACGCGTGTGAAGTTCCACAACTTCCCCGCGCTGAAAATCCCCGCCCACCTTGACCACACCGCTGGCCAGAAGACTCTTGTTCTTTTTACGGAGCGCTTCATAAGCGCCGTCATCCACGGAAACCTGCCCGCGCCGCGCGGCTGAATACGCGATCCATTTCTGGCGTTCATTTTTGCCTTTATCGGAAGGAAAAAAAAGCGTGCCCACGTCCTTGCCTTCAATAGCTTTACGCGCGATACCTGCCTCATGCCCATTCACAATCATCATTGGGACGCCAAGGCCCATGGCAACGCGGGCAGCCTTGAGTTTGGCCCGCATACCGCCAACTGTTTTGGCTTTCTGGCTGTCCTGCAGGTGGCGCACCAGCTTGCTGTCGATTTCAGATTCGGACTCAACATTACGGATGCGCGAACCATCCTTTAGATAAAAACCGTCCACATCCGACAGAATAATAAGAAGGTCCGCGCCCACCAGATGCGAAACCTGGACTGAAAGAATGTCATTGTCGCCAAACGCAATCTCCTCGGTCGCGACGGTATCGTTTTCATTAACAATCGGAAGCACCTTGCGGCCGAACAACTCCTGGAAAGTGTGCCGTGCTGCCAGGAACCGGGTGCGGTTCTCAAGCGCGTCGCGTGTTAAAAGAATCTGAGCGGTCAAAATCCCCTTCTTCGAAAAAAACTGTTCGTAGGCATGCATCATGCGGCCCTGGCCAATTGCAGCGCAAGCCTGCAGCTCCGGCATTTCCTTGGGACGGTCCTGGCGGCGCGTGGCTTCCATGCCGAAAGCAATGGCGCCGGAGCTGACCAGCACCACCTGCTTTTTCATTTTAAGCAGTGCCAGAATCTCATTGCCAAGCCGTTCCAGATTTTTCTGAGAAATGCGCCCGTCTTTTCCGGTCAGAATACTGGTCCCGGCTTTAAGAACAACACGCTCGCATTTTTTTAAAACTTCTCTCATACCGCTTCCTTTTTAAGGCGAAGACTCTCCTTAAGAAATTTTTTCAGCAAATCCAGACCTTCCCCTGTCGCCGCCGAAACATAAAACACCGGGATCGAAGGTTTCCACCGGGCCTTTTTAACTTTTTCTTTTGCTTCAGGCAGGTCCATCTTATTGACGGCCACTGCCTGGGGAATTTGAAGGAAGTCTTTGGAGTAACTCTTTACGTTTTCTTGAAGGACTTTCAAACCGTCAGCCAGTGATTCAGCGAAGTCCGAAACAGGATCAATGACAAAAAGGACCATCCGCGCGTTTTCCAGGTGCTTCAAAAATTCACGGCCCATGCCACGGTCTTCGAGCGATGCCTTGTAAAGCGAAGGCAGCTCGCAAAGGGTCAGAGGTTCATGAATGTCCATGTTCAGCATGCCGATTTCCGGGTCCTTGGTCGCGAACGGATAAGCTCCCTCGCGCGCCTTGGAATTGGTCAACACATTTAAAAGCTTGGATTTTCCGGAACTGGGAAGCCCGACCAGGAAAACATCGGCCTGAAGCAGAAGCTTCAGCTCCACTTCAAGCTGCGCGCCGCGTTCACCGTGCTGCGTGGGTTTGCCGCCATGGCTCCCGCTGCCGCCGCGGCCGCCCTGACAGACCACAACTTCTTCGCCTGCATGCGCGAGATGGCGGATCAGAAAATTTTTATGCCGGTCAAAAATTCGTGTCCCAACCGGTACAAGAACGACCAGATCCTTGCCGTTTCTGCCGCGTTTCAACGTGCCGCCGCCATTGCCGCCATTTTCGGCAGTCAGGTGCTGGCGAAACTTGAAGGACATCAGGTTCTGGGAATTGACGTCCGCGCGAAAAACGACAGAGCCGCCGTGTCCGCCGTCGCCGCCGTTGGGCACGACCTTCCTGTCCATGCGATGGAAGTAACTATCGCATCCGTTTCCGCCGTTACCGGCCTGGACTAATATATGTACGCGGTCAACAAACATAGAGGTTGTGTGCCTGCCAGAAATAAAAAAAGAAGGGAACCCTTGTGGGGGTCCCCTTCTTTTTTAGAAGGTTCAGATTATTTAGCGGGAAGAACGTGAACGGTGCGATTGGTCTTGAACTCCACGATCCCGTCGCGTTTTGCGAAGAGTGTGAAATCATTTCCCTGACCGACGAAAAAACCCGGACGAAACTGGCTGCCACGCTGGCGAACAATGATGCCGCCGGCACGCACGAACTGGCCTCCATAAACCTTGACGCCAAGCCGTTTCGGATTTGAATCACGTCCGTTTGTTGTACTACCCTGTGATTTTGTATGTGCCATGGCTTAATTACCTTTCAGCAGGATTTCGCGGACCTGAAGCTTAATCAGGTTCTGACGGTGACCGCGGATGCGGCGGGAGTTCTTGCGGCGGCGGAATTTAAAAGACACCACTTTTTTCCCGCGGATTTCTTCGAGAAAATCGCAAACGACCTTGGCTCCGGCAATGACCGGGCTGCCGACGTGGACGTTATCGCCGTCACGGACCATAAGGACACGGTCAAGGGCCACTTCTTTCTGCCCTTCGGACAATTTCAACAATTCAATTTCGATGACAGACTTGGGCTCCACTTTGTACTGTTTGGAACCGGTCTCAATAATGGCATAACGGGACATAAAAAACTCCTCCAGAGATTTGGATATAATACTGAGGCGGGTCTACCTTGTCAAACGTTTTTAACTGTATATAAATAAAAGACTTACAGCGCTTTAAGCCGGCGGTGCTCAAGAACAGGGAAATTGGAACGCAAACGGGCCTGGTCCCTGAAATCCAGGTCCGCGAACAGAATCTGCTGTTTTGTGCGGCTCCCCCGGGCCAGAATATTGCCCCACGGACCTACAATCAAACTGGTCCCAAAACTTCTGATTTTGCTTTCAGGATGGGTTCCTACCTGCCCCGGAGCAATCACAAATGCCAGATTTTCAACCGCGCGCGCTTTCAAAAGAATTTCCCAATGAACCTTGCCCGTAGTCTCCGTAAAATTGGAGGGTACAAAAAAGATCCGGCAGCCTTTCGCAGACAAATGCCTGAAAAGTTCCGGAAAACGCAAATCGTAGCAAATCGTCATACCCGCAGAAACGCCGTCAATTTTTGCCAAAACCGGTTTTTTTCCGGAAAGAATGTGCTTGGATTCACGCGTTCTGGCGCCATGGAGATTTGAATCAAACAAATGGATCTTGCGGTAGCGGGCCTGGATTTTACCCCGGGGAGAAATTAAAAGAGACGTGTTGTAAAATTTTTTTCCTGATGTTTTTTCAATCACGCTGCCCAGAAGCACCCAGACTTTACGCTTGCGGGCAGCTTCCTGAAACTCACGGACCAGAGCGCGCGTGCGCACGGCAACAATGGAAAGCTCTTCAGCTCTTCCACGCCAGAAACAGTTTTCGGGATAAGCAACAAGGCGCGCACCGCGCTTCGCGGCTTGTTCAAGAGCGTTGACGGCAAAAGCATGGTTACGGGAAGGGTCGCCAGCCGAGTCCATCTGGACACAGGCCACGCGCCATTTAACGGGCATCAGGAATGCCAGTCGTTCAGCCTCCAGTCAAACGGCAGGTATTTAATTTTATACCGGCCGTCTTCCAGAAACTGTACTTTAGCCGCGTCTTCAAGGTAGTAAACGATAAAAGACATGAGTGAAAATTCCTGAATGGAAAGATGGCGGTCGTTTTCCGGCTTGCCGAAATTAAACTGGAAATCTCCTCCATACCACTTGAAAAGCCTGGAAAGTTCAACCTTCTTCTTCTGCGGGTTGATATTGTTTCTCTCCGTATCATTCACAAATTTCCGGGCCGCGGAAAAAAGCTGGCCATCAAGCTTCGGGCCCGTGTATGCATCACGGATAAGCACGGGACCGCTTTTAGACATGGAAGAAAGAGCGAAATGGACCTTCTCATCGCGGTAGGCATTGATCAGCTGCTGATCGCGCATCTCATTCAGACTGTGCGCTTCAGCATGAAAAGTCTGGAGAAATTTAGTTTCCCAGTAACCCGGGATTTCCTGCACGCTTTTGACTGGATAATATTTCAGGACCTGCGCGACCGCGGCCGCGTGGTAGGCGTTGATCCAGAACGCGATAGCCTCCTCGCGGGGCCAGTCGGTCATGCTGAATTCATTAAGCTCTTTGATTTTGGCAAGGTAATCATCCAGCAGCGAAGGATCCTTCTTGGCTTCGGCGAAATTGATCTCCCCCTTATCGTTGACATATTTCTTCAGGAATGCGTCCCAGGAAGAATGATCAAAAGACCGTATTTCAGCCGCGGCAAAAACCGGCCGGACCGGAAGAAGAGACACGAACACCAGGAAAAGGGCGAGGAATTTTCTCATGGAAGATAGTTAAAAGCGGATGCCGTGGCGGCGAAGGAAATCCACATCAGACTGGTTGAGCTCAGTGGTCAGTTCCTCGGCTCCCTTGTCGTCCTGGAAAAAATACTGGTCGTAAATTTCCTCAAATTCGTCCATTTCCTCACCGCTTAGAGGAAAGAAAGTAAAAAAGTTGACGTTCAGGTTGATACCCGCTTCCTTGTCGCCGGAAAAAGACTGAAAAGGCCCCTTGGGAACATTTTTGAGGAGCTTTTTTAAAAGTCCGATCAGCTGGTTGAGATTTTGATCAAACTCGCGGTCTTTTTCGTTCATGGGCTGGGGGTCTCCTTTTTTAAAAGCGTGTCGATAGAATCCGGCAGGCCGTAGCCATAATAGAGAACTCCGCCGCCTTTTTCAAGAAGGATGACGACGGGAATTCCGGAAATATTGTAAACGTCCGTGGCCTTCCCCTTCTCGTCCAGGAGCACGGGGTATGTGATGGGATGCTTCTTCATGAATTCCTGGATTTTCTTGCGGGTATCGTCAACATTGACCGCAAGTATAGGCAGCTCAGGCTTGTTTTTATGGAGCTCATTGAGCCGGGGAATTTCTTCAGTACAGTTAGGGCACCAGGTAGCCCAGAAAACCAGCAACACCGGCTTGTCCGCGTTGATTTCCGAAAGCCGGACGGTTTTGATTGGCTCTTCAAGCGTGGGCAGGGCAAAATCCGGGGCCTGAGCGCCCACGGGCATGGGACGGGAGAAAGTACAAGCAAAAGGGAAAAGCACCAGGGCCGTTAAAACCAGCCCGGCTTTCCATTTATTAATCATGTTTTCTCGACATAAGCCTGCGCGGCTAGCGCGGCTTCACACCCTTCTCCGCAGGCCGAAACCAGCTGCTTCACAGCGCCGGCACGAATCTCGCCCGCGGCAAAAATGCCGGGCACTGAGGTCTGTGTAGAACCATTTTTGGTTACCACATAACCGTGCTCATCCAGTTCCACGACCCCCTTCAGGAACGAAGTGGTTGGATCATGGCCGATGAAAACAAAAATTCCGTCGGTACGGAAATCCTGTGACG
>CAZKMJ010000068.1:0-11323 GCA_964553835.1 uncultured bacterium | reverse complement strand
GGAAAAGCTTTCGAGTATCAAAGGCCTGGGGCCGGCAAAGATCGCGTCGCTGATGGCTGTGAGCGAAATCGCGCGCAGGCAGGCGTATGAAAATATTTCAAAAGGCGACCCGGTGCGTGAGCCCGCGGCCGTGATCAAATACCTGCAGCTTTCCCTGCAGGACCAGGCGCGTGAAATTTTCAAGGTGCTGCTGCTGGACAAGGCGAATAAAATTGTGCATGAAAATGACCTTTTCAAGGGGACGGTGGATGAGGCTGCGGTTTATCCCCGTGAGATCATCAGGCAGGCATTGTTGAAAAATGCCACGGCTGTCATCCTGGTGCATAATCACCCGTCAGGAAGGGTGGAGCCCAGCCCGGAAGACAGGGAATTGACCCGTAAAGTTATGAATGCCTGCTCGACAGTTTCCGTCAAAGTGCTGGACCATATCATCATAGGAGACGGGCGCTATTACAGCTTTGCCGAACATGGACTTCTGGAGTGACAATCCCGGCGGGCTTTTACGGCGTAGATATAGAAAAGGCGGCGAAAGCCGATATTTACAGGGCGGAGGAAACGCATGAAAAAAGCAGTTCTCTTTATGTTAGCGCTTCTGGTGGGTATGCCCACGGGCGCGTTTGCCAGGAATGTTGTCACAAGTGTTACAGGGCAGCCGGTCCTTGAAAGAAAAGGAGAGGCGCAGGTCCTGGAGGAAGGTATGGAAATTTTTAAGGGTGACAAAATCAAGACGGTGGAAAACAGCCAGGTCGACGTCAGCCTGAATGGTGGTTCCGGCGTGCGGATGCTTGCTTCTTCCGAAGCGTTGATCAAAGACACGGACCCGGATAATACCGAACTCGAACTTGAGCTTGGCAATGTCATTGTGGATGTCCGGAAGAAACTTCAACAGGGCCGTAAATTCCAGGTGGAAACACCGACCGCCGTGCTTGCCGTTCGAGGCACCCAGTTTTGGGGACAGGTCAGTAATCCGGGTGAAGCGCCCAAAACCGTTTTCGCGGTGCGCGAGGGGACGCTGGACATTACCTGCAAGGCAAGTTCCAGGGTTTTTAAAGTGGAAGCCGGCAAAGCGCTGGAGCTTCCATCCGGAGAGAGCTCATTGCAGCTGCGTGACGCCAAGCCGGAAGAGTTGGGTGCCATCGCCCAGTGCCATCAAATAAGGATTGAAAAAGAATGATAGAAAAAATCGCCCTTGTCGCGGCCATCTGCCTGCCATTGTGGAATGTGCCGCTGATCCTGCGCATTATCAAACGCAAATCCTCAGACGACATAAGCCTGCTGTGGGTGGTTGGCGTGTGGGTGTGCATTGTGCTCATGGCGCCGTCGGGCTTCAAATCCGAGGACTTTGTCTGGAGGATTTACAACGTCATCAATCTGATTTTCTTCACAGGCGTGCTGGCCACTGTCCTGTACTACCACCACAAAAACAAAAAATAATCTAGATCCCCATCATGCTGTAAAGCCGTGCCCGGGCATAGGCTGAATCCACCCGCTTGTCCAGTCGAAGGGCTTCCTGCTCCAGCTTGCTTTCAAGGCCAGTCAGGCCGTTTTCTGTGATTTTCAATTTTTCATATTCGATTCCACCGGCACGGATGAATTCGCGGATTTTTTCGACCTCACCTTTGTCATACCAGTTACCGTGCTCTTCACACCGGTCTACAATGACACCGGAATGTGAACCCCAGTTGCGGCGGTTCATCATTTTGGAGCAAACCGGGCAGGGAACATACTGCACGGTTTCGCGTGTAAAGGTTTTTTCGTAATGCCTGCGAAGCCGGCGAAGTTCATCTACTGAAAAAATTTCCGGTTTGATCTGAAGCAGGGTTTTTTCATCCGCGAAATCTGCCCAGATGCCCTGACAGCGGTCGCAGGTGTCGATTTCTATACCATCAGCCAGCGCCATACGCATGGCTGCTTTACATTTCGGGCACATAAGCGGTTTTCCATTGCGGTAAGCGGGTTTGGTTTCCATAATGAAAGATTAGCTGGCGGCCGATTTTTCGGCAAGTTCGGGTGAGGGAGAATTTCTCATGCCCCGCACGGTCAGTGTCCAAAGTGCAATAGCTCCAATTGTAAACAGCGCTCCTTCAAGCGGCCTGGCCAACATCAGCGCCAGCGGCGCGAACGTGGTCAGCAATAGGGCCGCGGTGGAAAAAATCCACAGCCGCAGGCTTGGGATCCAGCTTTCCGAATCCTCTTTAATATGCTGCCAGAAGCCGGGAGGATTGACCTTCGCCTGAAATGTTTTCAATTTTTCTTCATCGCACGGCTTTGTCAGGAAAGTCGCGGGAAGCCAGAAAAGAGCCGCGCCCGCGACCATAAAAAGCAACTGAAGCGGCGGGCTGGGCGGGAGATGCAGTGCGTCAAAAATGGGACCGCGGACAAGAAGCACGGGCAGCGACGCGGCCATGGCGGCCATTTCACTTGCAGGATTGATCCGCCACCAGAACCAGCGCAGGAGATAGACAGGTCCTATGCCCGCGGTCAGGTTTAAAACCAGAGTGAACACCGAGCCGATGCTTCCAGTCAGGAATGCTACGCCGGTCGCGGCTACGGCAAGGCCGAAAGAGGCGATGCGCGCGACCAGGACATAATGTTTTTCAGAGGCATTAGGCCGGACGAAACGTTTCCAGAAATCATTCACAAAATAAGAAGAGCCCCAGTTCAGGTGGGTGCTCATGGTCGACATAAAAGCCGCGAAAAACGCCGCAACCATCAGGCCTCTTAATCCGGAAGGCATGAGGGTTGCGATCAGATGCGGATAGGCCCGCTCATGGTCGGTCATGTCTGGAAGCAGGATCAGAGAAGCAAGCGCGGTTATGATCCATGGCCAGGCACGCAGGGCGTATTGCGCGATGTTAAACCACAGGACTGCGTAGATGGCGTGCTTTTCATCTTTGCAGGAAGCAATGCGTTGGACAATAATGCCGCCGCCGTCCGTATTTTTCCATGCCCACCACTGGATACACATAAGACCAAGAAACCATCCGAAGGGGGAGGCCAGGATTTCTTCCGGCGTGCTGCCTGAGACCGGGGGAATGAAAGCCAGCTTGCCTGTGGGGCCGAGTTTCTCAACAATCGCGCCAAGCCCGCCGCAGGCATTCACGGCGTAAAAAGCCAGCAGGAACGCGCCGCCCATGGCCACGATGAACTGAAAGAAATCCGTCACGATGACGCCCCAGTAGCCGGACATGCAGGAATAAGCCGCCGTCAACGCCATGCAGAACAGGATGGACTCGGCCTTGTTCCAGGTCGTGGTTTCCTGCATGACCTTGGCAAGACCGGTCATGGGCCAGGCGCCCATAATGAACGCGTTATAAAAAATTCCCCAGTAAAGTGCTTTGAAGCCGCGCAAAAACGCCGCGGACTTGCCGCTGTAGCGCAGTTCGACAAATTCCACTTCGGTCAGAACGCCAGCGCGTTTCCACAGCTTTGAAAAAAAGAAAACCGCGGCCATGGTGGAGATAGCCAGCGCCCAGATTTCCCAGTTTCCCCAGATGCCTTTGCGCCGCACAATGCCGGTGACCAGAAGAGGAGTGTCTGAAGAGAAAGCTGTGGCGGCCATGGAAGTGCCGGCCAGCCACCAGCCGAGGGAGCGTTCGGAAGCGAAAAAGGATTCAATGCCCTTCTGAGCTTTTTTGGTTAAAAGAAGGCCCAGTCCGACACTGGCCAGGCAGAAAGCCGCGACAATGCACCAGTCAATTACAGACACTTGTCCTCCATTAAAGACATGGTGTGATTTTCCCTAGAATGGCAGGTTGGCGAGCTCCGGTGCCCTGCGGACAATGATTAATTTTATTTTCCAGCGCCCGGAGGGCAAAAAAAGCAAAAGCTACCGGCTCCTTGGCCTGCGCGGGCACCTGATATTTTTCAATGGAACTGACCGGAACAGGTGAAAACAAATTTGAGAGATGCAGCATCAGCGTTTTGTTCAGCGCGCCTCCGCCGCTGACAACGACTTCCTTGACCGGCGGCAGGAATTTTTTGCAGCCTTGTTTGATGGTCAGGGCTGTGAAATAAGTCAGGCTGGCTACCAGGTCCGCGGGTTTGGCCCTTTTAAGCGGTGCGGGAATAAATGCAGGATTAAACAGTTCACGACCCGTGGATTTGGGAGGCTTTTGCTGGAAATACGGTTTGCGCGCCATGGCTTCCACAGCTTTGATCAAAACTTTTCCGCGGCTCGCTATTTTTCCTCCCTCATCGTATTTCTTCCGGAAATATTTTTGGACGGCCCAGTCCATGAGGCAGTTTCCGGGGCCGGTATCAAACGCCACGGGCTTTTTTGAGCCAGCCAGCGTGACATTGCCAATGCCGCCGATGTTTTGCAGCGCGCGGAGCTTGTCGCCAAAGAAAAATTCATCGAAGAAGGGGATCAGGGGCGCGCCCTGGCCGCCCGCAGCAATATCGCGCGGCCGGAAATCCGAAACAACGGGGATTTTTAGTGCATCTGAAAGATAAGAAGGTGCACCGATCTGAATAGTATGGGGCTTTTTGTCCTGGCCTGCGTGAAAAACCGTATGGCCGTGTGAGCCTGCTACCATGGGATAGCAGCGGCGTGGTGTTTTTCTCAGAAAACTCACAGCGCATTCCGCGAAAAACATTCCCAGTTCGGCATTCAATTTGGAAAGAGCGGGCGTTTTCAGGTCTCCGGCTTTTGCGATCTTGCGCGCCAGCGCGGGCGGGTAGGGGAAGGTCTCGTAGGCGATGGTCTTGAATTTTTTCGAGCTGAACCCGGCCAATGCCAGTGAAAGTCCGTCACCGGACGTTCCCGACATCAGGCCGAGGGCGTATTTCATTTTTCCTGGAGGGCCTTCTTGAGAAAACCGTTGGTTTTTTTCAGCGCGGCCGAGGCTTTTGGAAAGTCCCATTCGCGCCGCGCCATGAGAATGGCGACTTTCACATTTTTGCGGGCACGGGAAAGGTATTCTTCCGCTTTTTTCTCAGGCACACGGCCCAGATGGCTGATCAGACGAAGCGCGCGCGCCTTCAGCTTGCGGGAGCGGGGCTGAAGGTCGACCATCCAGTTCTGATAAACTTTTCCCGCGCGCACCATAGTGGCCACTGTCAGCATGTTCAGCACCAGCTTGGTGGCAGTGCCTGCTTTCAAACGTGTGGAACCGCTGATGACTTCAGGACCGGTTTTGACCGAAATCAGGCAGTCCGCGTAGCTTTTTAAGAGTGTGGCATCCGCGCAGGTCACCAGAATGGTGGCCGCTTTTTTTTCACGGGCGGCCTGCAAGGCCCCTTTGACAAACGGGGTCACGCCGCTGGCCGCAATCCCCACCAGAACATCTTTAGAAGTAAGTTTTTTCCGGAAAATTTGCAGGCCATGATCAAGTCTGTCCTCCGCGCCTTCTTTGGACCTGAAAACCGAACTTTTACCCCCAGCCATGATGGCCTGGACAAGTGAAGGCGGGGTGTTGAATGTCGGCGGGCATTCCGCGGCCTCAAGAATGCCGAGACGGCCGCTTGTTCCTGCGCCCGCGAAAAAAATCCGTCCACCGCTCAGTACGGAACGGACCATGATTTTGACGCCCCTGGCGATTTGCGGCCTTGCTTTTGCTACTTTTCGTGGTACATCCAGGTCTTCGCGGCTAATCAGTCCGAGAATTTTTTCAACTGGAAGGGTGTCGATGGAGCGGGTGCGGGGATTGGACTGCTCGGTCAGAAGTTTTCCGTAATTTACTTTTTTCACGCAGGTCAGAATAGCATATAATGCGGCCCATGTCCAAAGACCTTCAAAGGCAGGTTGGGGAGCATTTAATGATCGGCGTGCCCGGTCCCAAAATGACGCCTGCCATGAAAAAACAGGTAAAAAAAATCCGGCCGGGCGGCATTATTTTCTTCCGGCCCAATTTTTCCACAGCCAAAGATTTCCGCAGGCTGGTTTCTGACCTCGAAGACGCGGCTGAAAAGAAAATGGTCATGGCGGTGGACCATGAAGGCGGCCGTGTTATCCATTTAGCCGAAAAGATCACGGTTTTTCCCGATAATCTCACGCTCGGTAACACGGAAAACCCGGACCACGCGCGTTCGCAGGGAAAAATGGAGGCCCGTGAGCTCAGGAGCCTGGGCATTAACCTGAACCTCGCGCCCACGGTTGACGTTCTTTGCGAAAATTTTAGCCCCAATATCGGGATCCGCTCCTATGGCCGTGATCCCGGACTTGCCGCGAGATTTGGAGCCGAACGTATCAAGGCCCTTCAGGCCAACGGCATTTCCGCCTGCGCAAAGCATTTTCCAGGACAGGGCCAGTCCGCGTATGATGCCCATCTGGACCTTCCGGTTTTATTTTCCTCGAATGAAGAGATGAAAAAAATCCATTTAAAGCCGTTTGAAGCCGCGATCAAGGCCGGCGTTGACGCCGTCATGTCCTCACATCCCATTTATCCAAATCTTGACAAGGCGCGCAGGCCCGCGACTTTTTCTAAAGAAATCATTTCCGGCATCCTGCGCACTCAGCTAGGTTTTCAGGGAGCGATTTTGAGCGATGATCTGGAAATGGGCGCTCTTAAAGATATTTGCCGTATAGGCGAGTCCGCGGTCAGGGCTGTGGAAGCGGGCCATGACATGGTGCTGGTTTGCCACGGCTTGAAAAATCAGGACGAAGTTTTTGAAGGATTGCTCAAGGCTTATGAAAGCGGCCGGCTTGACCCGTGGAACCTGGAAAAAAGCCTGGTGCGCATTGAGCGGCTGAAAAATAAATACGCGGACATTCGCCCTGGAGCTCCCGTTTTTTCAGAAAGCCGCGCGCTTGCGGAGAAAATTTCCCGTCTGGGAGTGCGTCGGTCAAAAAATCACGCGGGATTTTCTTTTAAAAAAGGGGAAACAATATCCGCGATTTTTCCAAGGCTTTCCGAGCTTGATGAACGGATTTTCATTGAAAAAGAAATGCTGGATGAAAAAAAGTTCCTGAGCAGGGCCTTTGCCGGGCTTGGCTGGAAAGCCGGGCAAATTCAGGTCACATGCCTTAAAGTTTCACAGAAAGAAATCGAAGACGCGCACCGGCTGAGTGGAAATGTTATTTTCTTCTGTTATGACGCGCATCTGGACCCCGGAACACGGGAAATACTCAAAGTTCTTCAGAAGCTGCATCTGAACCTTGCGGTGGTACTGCTTCGGGACCCTTATGATATTGAATTTGTGGAAAAACAGACGGCCTGCGTCAGCGCTTATGGTTTCCGTGCGTCTCAGGTCCTTTCGGCTCTGGAACTTTTAAAATGAGCCGGAGTAAATCGCTGGGGTTCTGGGACTCGGTTGCGATCAATGTGGGCATTGTCATCGGCGTGGGTATTTTCCGTACGCCGGGAGAAATCGCCCGCTTTGTCGATTCACCGGGCCTGATTCTGCTGGTCTGGACGCTTGGCGGCCTGGTGGCCATGGTGGGCGCGCTTTGTTACGCGGAACTCGCGTCCTGTTTTCCTCAGACTGGCGGCACTTACATCTATCTGCGGGAAGCTTACGGCCGGCCGTTTGGATTTCTATTTGGCTGGGTAGAATTCGCGGTCATGAGGCCGGGTTCTATTGCCGGCGTCGCCTATATTCTTACGGATTATCTTGGAAATTTCCTTCCGGCAGCAGCGGCGAATGAAAAACTTTTTGCCATTCTGGCCATCCTGCTTTTTACCCTGCTCAATATCCTGGGCCTTCACGTGGGCACGGGCGTTCAAAATTTGTTGACGACTCTTAAAGTCCTTTCGATCACAGTCATGACGGTGGTTATTTTTACGAAGCTGGGTATTCCCGCGCCAAGTCCTTCTTTTTTTTCCGGTAATTCAACCGGATTGGCCAATATCGCGCCTGCCTTGATCCCGGTTTTGTGGACTTATGGCGGCTGGCACCAAAGCACGTTTATGTCGGGCGAATTCAAGGACACGCGGCGTGATTTACCGCGTTCGCTTGTGTTGGGAGCGTTGATTGTTATGGCCCTTTACCTGATGTTGAACGCAGCCTACCTGCGCGTACTGTCGCCTGAAGAAACCGCGGGCACCAAAGCTATCGCCTCGGAAATTTTTTCTAGGCTTTGCGGACCCGCCGGAAAAACCGCAGTCACGCTGGCTGTGCTGATTTCGGCGGCGGGCGCGCTCAATTCCACTATTTTGACTGGCGGGCACATTCCGTTTTCCGTGGCGGGGGACTATCCCAAACTTTCCTGGTTCGCGAAACTGGATCCGCGTTTTCATACGCCCCTGCAGTCTCTTCTGGCCAATGGCGTGTGGGCTTCCGTCCTGGTTTTGTGGGGAAATTTTGACCAGCTGCTTTTCTTTTTCGCTTTTGCAAACTGGCTATTCTTTACCATGGCCGGGATCAGCGTTTTTATTCTGAGAAAGCGCAAAAGAGAGGCTGCATCCTTCGAGATGGCGGGTTACCCCTGGGTGCCCGTGCTTTTCATCTTTTCCTCCGCGGCACTCTGCCTGATCACGATCAAAACAGCCCCTATGGAAAGCCTGTTTGGAGCCTTCCTGATGCTGCTCGGGCTCCCTGTATACGCCCTATTCAGAAATAAGTCGTAGACTTTCGCTATCATCCGATAGCATTAGATAGCATTTTTCCCGCCTCCGCCCCTTTTTTTCACCTATTGGGTAAATTTTACTTAGGCAGTCTAACCCCTTTTGAGAGAGTAACTTAATGATAACTTTTAAAATACTTTAGTTAAATGCGTAGCTGGCTATATAATATGAAACATCCCCTTTTTCGGAGCAATCATGACAAAGGCTAAAAAGGCCATTGCCATCAGTGTCGTATTTTGTTTTTTCTGGAACCAGATCATCTGGGCCGATCCTCTCATCAGCCAGCAGGAATTCCGCCCCCAGAGCCCTCGTCTTTTCACTCTTTCCATTCCCGAAAAACTTGGCCAGGTGCAATTTGAGAATTCCGGCTCCGGCCCTTCAATCATCCACATCCAGACCGCGCACGGTAATTACGAAGGTGAGCAGAAAATCCAGGGGCTCCTCCATTTTCTGAAAGAGAAATACGGTTTCAAGACCCTTCTGCTGGAAGGCTCCGCCTCCAAGCTGGATCCGCAACGACTGGACTTTTTCGGTCAGGACCGCAACCTGAGCCTGCAAACCGCGGACGCGCTGGCGCATGAAGCGCTCATGAAGGGCTCGGAAATTTTCCTGATGCGCGACCGCGATACCGCTGCGTATGGCATTGAAAACCTTGAAGCTTACAAAGCCAACGGCGAGGCTTTTGCTGATGTTCTGACCCAGCAGAATAAAACAGGCAATTTCCTGCGTGAAGCGGATGAGCAGATTCAGCGCCTGCTGAGCGCTTTTGTGGAGCCGGGTTTGCGGTCATTTCTAAAAGAATTTGAGCGGTTCGAGGAACAGAAAGCCTCGATGCTTGACTGGTTCCGTTATCTGAAAGACAACGCTCGCAAAGAGCTGGATCTCGACCTGACTGAAGCCCGCAGCCAGTTTGACTGGCCCATGCTGGTCCGCCTTTTCAAGCTCGAAGAGCTGGAAGGAAAATTCAATCAGCAGGCATTCCAGCGTGAACTGCCAGAATTTCTCAAGGCCGTGCGCGTTTTCTCCAAAGAAATGGCCGATGAAATCGGCGCCCTGCTTGCCGCGCCTGCATCGCAGACCCGCCTGCCTTACCCTCAGACGGGGGAGCTTTTTGAAAAGCTTGCGGCGGCCCTGCCGGAAACTTTTGATTTCCAGGCCTACCCGAACGTCAGGATCATGTGCGCGCATGCCATCCTGCAGAGTGAAATGCGCGGGGCCGCGGTGCTGAAGGAAGGTGAAAACCTGGCAGGCATGGTGGCGGAAAAAATGGCGAGGGGCCCGGAACAGAAAAAAATCTACGGTTTGTACAAGGATTACCTGCTTCTGAAAAAACTTTTCGCGCTGGCCATCACGCCGGATGAATACGAAATGATTCTGGCGCGCCAGCAGGAGCTTGAGCCGCGTGTGCTGATCGCGCATTTCAGGGAGCTGAATTCGCAGGGTCAGGTCAAAGGGTTGATGTTCAGCCATGTTGAAGATATTTCCACCCTGTTTGAGAAGGCTATGGAGTTTTACCGAGGCGCCAAGGACCGTGACCGCTGGATGCTTGAAGGCGTGGAGAAGCGTTTGAAGGAAACGGGCACTGACAAGGCTGTGATCATTACCGGAGGTTTTCACGCCGGTCCGTTCCAGGAATATTTTTCATCCAGGGGTTTCAATTACGCGCTGATCGTACCCGCGCTGGGTTCACTGGATGGCCGCGAAGCTTATGTGGACGCTGTACTGCAGACAAGGCCGCGCCTTTTTTTCACTGGCACCCGTGAAGTGCCGTTTGCCTATGCTGATCCCGGCGCGCAGAACGCGATGCCGTCGAAGGCCTACTGGGGATCCGTGGATCGTTTGGCGCAGAACGAGCTGAAAATCGCGGAAGGTTCCGGTGATATCCGGAACATCATGAAGGCCAATGAGAATGGCCGTCTTTTCAACGTTCAGTATCAGGCGCGCAATGACGGTGTGCTGGTCATGGCCGGGGAAAGGAATGTTCTGGTTCCGGTCACACAGCGGCTGGATTTTAAAAATATCAAGTCCATGCCCGATTCAGCGCGTTCCGAAACGCGCGCAGTCCCGGCGGGCGCAGCGGCAAAGCTGGGAAAAGCCGGAGCATCCATCATCAGCGACGCGGCTTCCATTTTTACGCATTTTGAAGCCCCTCTTTCCGGCAGGGTTCCGCAGGCGGGGACCGTGAACGTGCTGGAACGCGTGTTTTCGGGGACCGGAATTTCAGAAGACCTCAAATTTACAGCGGAGATTTTTCCGGACCGGGTGGATGTTTATAAAGACAAAGATAAAAAAGACCTGTATCGTTCCTTTCCCGCTTCCACTCCGGCCGGGCAGCCGGCTGACATTTCCAATTTTCAGATCCAGATAGATCCGGTCCGGAAGGTGCCGCTTTCCGGTTTTATTGTTTACCTGGCTTCGCGTCCCGAAATAACCTGGCGAGACTCTGTTAACGATGCGGCCAGGACCGATTTGTCTTTCAAGCTGGATCATGTCATGAAGTATGCCGAACCCGCATATGCCCTGGTTTTGGGAAAAGACCAGGCACTCTCGTGGAAAAATCAGCCCAAGGTGGACATGCGCACTGGTTTTGGCAATGGCGCACCTGCCTTTGCCTGGGCCTCGCAGCAGCCCGACTATCCTCAGATTTTGAAGGACAACGGTAAGGACGGTGACCCGAAAGGCTGGGAAATAGTATTTCTTCACGGGCACCCTTCCCGAAGACCGGGAGAGCCGAGAGAAGAGCGTTTGAAAACGAGCCAGGCTGACATGTATAGCCTGGCGGCACATTTAAGGTCCTATGGCGATAGTTATCTTGC
>CAZKMJ010000067.1:7850-11425 GCA_964553835.1 uncultured bacterium | reverse complement strand
GTCAAGGGAAACTGGGACCTGGTCAATTTGAAAAAACGTCTCGCGAAGAAATATTCTGTCATCGGCACAAAGACTTTCCCTTACTGGGTGATCCTGCACGGACTGAACCTGGGCCCGGAATACGCGCGGAAACGGGAAGTCGACCCCTCGCACGATTTTGGTTTTAAAAACAACAGTTCAAGAATAAAGAAGGAAATGGACAGGAATTTGCGCTCCGAATCTCGCGTTGTGCCGGCCATACGTACCTTGACCGATGCCGTGAATGTCCTTCGTCCGCTTTACGAAAGCGTGCCGGAACGGGTTTTCTTTACTCAGCTCGAGCAATTTGAGTCCGATTCAGCGGAAGTACCCGCGGCCCTGCTCCAGCGTATTAAGAGGCGTTTCTTTGACAGGCGAGAGGAGGCCCTTGGGCCTCTGCGGCAGGAGATTGAAGCCGCGGTCCTGGGCAAAGACCGCCTTAAAGATCAGCTCGACGGCTATGAGCAGGCATTCGCGTTTTTACAGGACGTTTTTGACAGGCGCGAGATCCGTTCCGAAGTTCGAAAAAATCCTTTCACGCGTGATGGAAAAAAACTTTTCAACACGAACGCGAAAAAACTCGAAGCTCTTCTTCTGAAACGGGATGCTTCTTTTAAGACTGTTTTGAAGCAGGCTGCATTACCTCCGGGAAAACTCCTGACCTTGAAGGACAAAATCAAGGCGATCGATGGCCTGTATGAATTTTTCGGCCGCGACACTCAGTTTAAAGAGCTTAGTGACGCTTACAAGGCCGCCGGTTTCACCGAACCTGCCGATTTTTACAGACGCCCGCTCAAAATATACGGCTATCTTTTAAAAGCCATGGACGTTCTGTTTTTTAAAGCAGAGCCTGACGAGGATCCGGAATCTGAAAATATGATGATGGCGGTGAGCGAGCTTCTCCTCAAGCGGCTTAAAAATGAAGATCGAGCCGCGCTTATGGCCGCGCTGATCAACCCGGACAGGGGAAACTTTGAAAAATCTCTGCGGCAGGCCTACGACTTTTTCCTTTTTTATCATTTGTCTCTCCTGGCCACCCGGGTTTGGGAAGACCCCGCGAATGAAGCCGAACTTTTCCGGCTGACGGAATTGTTCCAGAAAGGGAAGGGAGCGGGGGTTGCTTTTGCCCGTGACCCAGCCTGGCAGATCATCATGCTGACTTCCCAGGCAAGCATTAATGAGTCCGATTATACCGAGCTTGAACGCTTTGCCATCAAGACCTTCAAGAATTTCAGCCGTTTTTCCGCCATGGCTGTGGGCCGGCACCTGCGTACGGTTTTTGAGCGTAGATTCGAACGGGGTTTTACATCTTCTGAAATTACAGACCGGCGGCGCCAGAACGCGGCGGATTATGCCATGCTGGTCCTGGACCTCAATGATTTATGGAAAAAATATGAGAAATTGAAAAGCCGGCCCGGGACGGACCCTGAAAAACGTGAGGTTATGGAAGGTCTCCTCGGCGGGATTGCCGGCGATGCCGAAGCTTTTTCGAAGCCGGTTATTTTGAGAGCGCTCAAGATTTGGGCGGGCAAACAGAAAGATTTTCGTGGTGGCTCCTTCCGGAAACTTACAAAGAAGGAGTTGGATGAATACGCGGCCCTTCTTAAGCGCAATCGAAGGGACTTTGCCGCCGACCTGGAGGCCATGAAAGAGCTTCATCCTGAGCCGGGAAAACATTCAATCCTCGGGGCTGGAGAACTTTACACCTCTGTCCAGCTGCTGAACCTGCTTTTGAGCGCAATGATCGAGCCGCAAATGGCCGGGACGGTCATTGATGATTTCTTTACTTCCGAGGAAAAGGGTCTCGCGGAAGCCCGCAGGCAAATCGAGACCTACATTCACTTTTCCTCTTTTGTTTTCACGCTTACAGGCGACCAGGCTTATCCTGTTTTCCCTTCCCGTTATGAAAAGGCCAAGCCGTTTTTTGATGAAGTCCAAAAATATTTTCCCCGTTCCGAAGCGCGGTCCATTGATTCCGACGAAACGGAGCGCTGGCGCCTGATGGCCGAGCCCAAGGTCGCGGCGCTGACCGCGGAAGGATATCAGGCCCTTTCGATCCATTCCCGTGAATTGAACGGACCTTACTACTCGGTTATTGCCAAAGCTTATGTTCTTGAGCAAAAAGTTATGGGACAGCAATGGCTGATTGGAGCCCGGGTCATCCATGAATTGATTTTCAATATGCTGGAATACGCCTATGGCGGTGCTATGGGTTTCAAGGTCATTGAAGAACCGTCGGGGCCGGTTGTGGAAATTGTGGCCTGGGACAATGGCTATGGATTTGGAGATCCCGAAAGCATGCGGCGCCGGAGTCTGGCCAGGTTCCGGGGCGGGAATGGTTTTCGCGCGCTTGCTACTGAAGGAAGCTACGTTGAAATTATCACAGGCGAAGGCATCTGGCGCCGGAACAAAGAAGGCGCGTTTGAGCAGGTTGCCAGCGTTCTTATTCCCGTTCAGGGTGTCCGCATTACCGTGCGCATTCCTTTAGAAAGGCCAGTTGGCATTCCTCAAACACGCTCCGAAGTCCGTTCAAAGCCGGTTACGCCGGCAATTTCGGATGCGGATGCGAATAGATTCGCGAAAGCTCTGACGAAAGTTTATGGAATTCTTGAAAGTTATAAGGCTGACGTTTCAAATGAGCTTTGGGATATTTTTAAAATTATCCGTAAAAAAGAAAATTTTAAAGAGTATCCCAAGCCGTATGCTGGAGAACTGGAAAAATGGCGCGAAGGCCTTGTGAGTCAATATTCGAATATTCTTGCTGATTTTGATTTCGACCTGGCCCTGGGAGATGCCGTTGTTGACAAAAAAAATAATGCTGTCGTATTCGCGGGAGGTTCGACGAGCGGAAAAGGGTCTCAGGTTTACAGCTTACTCCAGAAGGACCCTTCTTATAAAATAAGCGGAGAAGACGAGCTTTATTTGATCCATGCTGCCGGCCGCCTGTTTGTTGCGCCCGGAAGTGTCGAGAAGGATTTTAGAGCAAGGGCCATTCATGATGAAGACAGGTTTCCTGCCCAGATTATACCGCGCGTTGCTCCTGTTAAGGTTGTGATTACTCTGAATAGAAGTGGAAGGGTATCTAAACCTGAAATAAGTGATTCCTGGGTGCTGGGCATTGAAAACAGTTGGAGGAACGGATGGCCGAGATTTCCTGAGGGTGACCGGACGATCCACTCCATTGAGGTCGAGCACTCTTTTAGGACCGCGGAAGAGCATTTACGGTTAACCGAAAAACTTCTGCCGTTGATCCGGGCCCGGCGTCCAGTTAAACGCTCTGAAGCTCGTTTTGCTGTTACCGAAACCCGGACGTTATCGAAGCTGGCCGTGGCAGAAAAAGTCACGGCGCGCATTTTGGGCTTGGATGTCATGAGAGACCTTTTTGAAATCCTACTGACACCTGTTTCTGCCAAACCTGCAGCAGGCCCGGACGAGAAGAAACAGTTTGCGGCCGCTTACGAGGCCCTTTTCCGGACGGGCAGTGCGGCGGTATTGCCTGCGTCTCTGGCTTCCGGAATGGACCGCGGCACGTTTTCCGAATATTTAGATATTTTGGT
>CAZKMJ010000067.1:0-7840 GCA_964553835.1 uncultured bacterium | reverse complement strand
GTAGAGGGTTTCCGTCAGAGCGGCCAGCCGCTTCGTCCCGCGGTTTATTTCGCGGGTGCGGGTTCGGATGAGATCAAGAATTTTATTTCCTCACGCGAATTTCTGGGCAAATACCCGGAAGCTAAAGAGTTGTTTAAATTTGGCGCGCAGAATGAATATATGGAAGCCGCGCGCGTTAAAGACAGGCCTGTATCGGTTTCCATGACCGCGTTAGCAGAAGAAAGTGACCCTCGCTTCAAGCTGCCCGCCTTCCTTTTAAAGAAGGGCTCATTCAAGGACAAACGCGAAGCCTTCCTTTATATCCACAATCTGACCCAGCTCCAGCTTCTGGCTGCTGTGGAACTGAACAAAGTCCCGGCCGATCAGCTGTCCTCGAAAACGGGGGAATTCCTGCGCAAGCTTGGCATTGGGTTCCGGGCCACGATTTTTGGCCTTTCCGAGCTTTCAACCGAAAGCCTGATTTCCAGCACTCTTGCCCAGGATCTCCAGAGCGGCAAACTGCTGGCGTCAGCCGCGTAAATATACGGGTACCTTGCATGCCTTATTGAAGGGGGTAGAGGTTTTCTGTTAAAATGCCGTTCTTATGGCAATGACCAAACCTCTTACTTTTCAGGAGCTTATACAGAAACTCAACGTGTATTGGGGCTCCAAAGGCTGCCTGATCATGCAGCCCTACGACCTTGAGGTCGGGGCCGGCACATTTTCACCCCACACTTTCCTGCGCGCCCTGGGGCCTGAGCCCTGGAACGCGGCCTATGTCGAGCCTTCACGCCGCCCCACGGACGGCCGCTACGGCGAAAACCCGCACCGCACCCAGCACTACTATCAATATCAGGTCATCATGAAGCCCGCGCCTGTCGATTCGCAGCAGCTTTATCTCGACAGTCTGAAAGCTGTTGGCATCGACCCGCTTTCCCATGACATTCGTTTTGTGGAAGATGACTGGGAATCACCCACGCTTGGCGCGTGGGGCCTTGGCTGGGAAGTGTGGCTGGACAGTCAGGAAATTACACAGTTTACTTATTTCCAGCAGTGCGGCTCCATCGATCTTGAAATGGTTTCGTGCGAAATCACGTACGGTCTTGAACGTATCGCCATGTTCCTTCAGAAAAAACATTCCATGTTTGACGTGGAATGGAAGCCGGGCGTGACTTACGGTGATGTGCATCTGCAGGGCGAGCGCGAATTTTCAAAATTTAATTTTGAAGCATCCAACCCTGAAATGTTAAAGCGCCACTTCGAAGATTATGAGGCGCAGTCCAAGAAACTTCTGGAAGAAGGCCTGGTACTCCCGGCCTACGACGCCTGCCTGAAGACTTCTCATTATTTCAACCTGCTGGACGCGCGCGGCGCGGTCAGCGTGAATGAACGCCCGCGCTATATCGGCCGGGTTCGTGCTTTGGCGCGCGGCTGTGCCGAAGGCTATCTGAAAAGCCGTGAAGCGCAGGGTTTTCCGCTCCTGAAGAAAAAGAAAAAATAATGTCCAATCTCCTTGTTGAATTAGGAACCGAAGAACTTCCGACAGACGCGCTGGCCGTGGTCTATTTAAATCTGCCCGCCAAAGCGCAGGAAATCTTCCAGAAAAACCGTCTTTCTCCCGAGAAAATCCGGGTGGAAGCCACCCCCCGGCGCATTGCCTTATATATGGAAGGTGTGCCGGCCCGTCAGCAGGACGAAAACTTGGAGCTTTCTGGTCCCTCGGTGGAAAAGGCCTACACGCCAGATGGCCAGCCCACGCCCGCTTTACAGGGATTTTTGAAGAGTAAGGACGCGGACACTTCCGATCTTGAAGTCAAAGACACACCGCGCGGCCAGTTTGTGGTCATCCGCCGCACGGTTAAAGGCAAACCCGCGCCGCAGGTCCTGCCCGCGATTTTGACCGAACTTTTCAATTCACTTTCATTTCCTAAAAACATGCGCTGGGAAAAATCCGGTTTCCGTTTTCCACGGCCTATGCGCTGGCTTGTGGCACTTCTGGACAAAAAAGTCCTGCCGTTCACTTTCGCGAACCTGAAAGCGGGGAACACCAGTTACGGGCATCGTTTCCTTTCTCCCAAAAGTTTCAAGATCGTGTCCGCGGACTGGTCTGCTTATAAAAAGGCGCTGGCCAAGGCCCATGTGGCCCTTGAGCTCGAAGAACGCAAGAAGCTGATCGCCCTTGAGCTTGAAAAGCGCTTCAAGCAGAAAAACTATGATGAAGAATTGCTTCACATGACGGCCCAGCTGGTGGAAGAACCTTTCCTGCTTGAAGGCTCCTTTAAAAAGGAATACCTCGAGCTTCCTAAAGAAGTACTGGCTTCCTGCATGAAGAAGAACCAGAAAATTTTTGCCTGCTATGACGCGAATGGAAAATTAAACGGAAAATTCGTGGCCATTATGAATGGCGCCCGGCCCAAGGCGGCCCTGCCGCGCATCCGTGAAGATTATGAGAATGTGCTTGAGTCCCGCTTAAAAGACGCGCGTTATTTCCACAAAGATGACACCAAAGAGCCTCTTGAGAAAAAGCTTCATCTGCTGGAGCAGGTCACTTACCTTGGCAAGCTGGGCAATATGAAGCAGAAAGCCGAGCGAATTGAGAAGCTGGCCGTGGAATTTGCTGATTTTGCCGGCCACGCAGGCCTGCAGACGGACCTTGCGCGCGTCGCGAAACTTTCCAAAATTGATTTGATGACACACCTGGTTTATGAATTTCCGGACATTCAAGGTATCGCGGGCAGGGAATATGCCCTTGCTTCCGGCGAAAAAAAGGAAGTGGCTCAGGCCATTGGAACGCAGTATCTTCCAAAAAATCTGGGCGAGGATCACCGTGAACTCGCGAAACAGATGAACCAGCTTGGCGCCATGTTCGGCATTGTAGACCGCCTCGACCATCTCGCCGGAGCTTTCGGCCTTGGCATGCAGCCTTCCGGGAGCCAGGATCCTTACGCGCTGCGCCGCGCCGGCGGATCGCTTGTTAAAATCATCCGCGCATTCAAAATTCATTTTTCCATGAAGGACATGATTGAAACGGCGGCGGAACTTTACGGAAATGTTCTTTCCGAATCCGGATGGCAGGACAAACTCAGGAAATTTTTTGAAGACCGGGTGGTTTTCGAGCTGCAGGTCAAGCCGGGGACTAAAGAGCATGAAATTCTGCTGGCGGTCATGCGTTCGGATTCTGACAATCTTGCCAATGTGTTCGAACGTTATGAAATTCTGGCAGCCCTTTATCATAAGGAACCCAAGATCTTCCTTAAGGCCGCCAAGGTGGTGGAACGCACCGGCAATATCATCAAAGGGGCCAAGGTTGAAGGAGAAATCATCCCTGAAAACCTGACGGAGCCCTCAGAGAAGGTGCTGTTCCAGATCTATGCCGACAAGGCCTGGGAAATTGAGAGTATCAAGGAATGTGACAAAGCCACGGCCCGTTTTGGCGAGATTTTTTACCAGCCGGTGCATGATTTTTTTAAGCAAGTCATGGTCAATGTTGAAGATGCGTCAATCCGGGCCAACCGCCAGGTCCTGATGAAGAAGATCAATCAGCTGTATACCCAGCGTATAGCTGATCTGTCATTGCTATCCGGGCTGGATTCGATATAATATCCCCCTTTCCGCAATATTGAAGGCTGTGCCCCGAAGGCCCCGCCCTACATTAATAAGGAGTTAACCCTGAGACCTATGTCTCAGGACAATAAACAAATCGAAACTTGAAGTTTCGATTCATAGAGGAGAATAAATGAAGACTATGTCCAAAACTAAATCTGCGTCATCCAAAGGCGGCGGTAAGGCTGCCAAATACGTTTACTTTTTCGGAAAGGGCAAGGCTGAAGGTAATGCCGGTATGAAAGCCCTTCTCGGCGGCAAAGGCGCGAACCTCGCTGAAATGACCAACATCGGCGTTCCCGTTCCGGCCGGCTTCACGATTACCACTGAAACCTGCGACCTTTACAACAAAGCCGGCAAGAAGTGGCCTGCCGGTCTTGAACAGCAGGTGAAAGAAAACATCAAGCGCCTCGAAGAAACCATGGGCGCGAAGTTTGGTGACCGCAACAATCCTCTCCTTGTTTCTGTGCGCTCCGGCGCCGCGGCTTCCATGCCGGGCATGATGGACACTGTCCTCAACCTCGGCCTCAACTCCGAAGTCGTTCAGGGCTTGATCATCAAGACTGAAAACGAGCGTTTCGCGTGGGACGCGTACCGCCGTTTCATCACCATGTTCTCGAACGTGGTCATGGGCCTGAAGCATGAACATTTCGAACACATCATGGAACACAAAAAAGAAAAGCTTGGCGTGAAACTTGATACCGAGCTCAATGCCGCTGACCTGAAAGACCTGGTCCGTCAGTATAAAGAAGCCTACAAAAAACAAACCGGCGAAGAATTCCCGGACAACGCGTACGATCAGCTGCAGAAGTCGATCAACGCCGTGTTTGCCTCCTGGAACAACCCCCGCGCCATCAAGTACCGCCAGCTTTATGATATCAAGGGCCTGCTTGGCACCGCCGTGAACGTGCAGTCCATGGTTTTCGGAAACATGGGCGATACTTCCGGTACCGGCGTTTGCTTTACCCGCAACCCTTCCACCGGCGAAAACAAGTTCTACGGGGAATTCCTCGTGAACGCGCAGGGCGAAGACGTTGTTGCTGGTATCCGCACCCCGCTTCCGCTTGACGGCCTTAACAAGACTTGGCCGGAAATTTACAAGCAGCTCGTTGCGCTCCGCACCCGCCTTGAAAAGCACTACAAGGACATGCAGGACATCGAGTTCACGATTCAGGAAGGCAAGCTTTACATCCTGCAGACACGTAACGGCAAGCGCACCGCGCCGGCCGCTGTACGCATCGCGGTTGAGCTTGTGAAGGAAGGTTTCATTTCCCAGGAAGAAGCGATCATGCGCGTTGAGCCCAAGTCGCTTGACCAGCTGCTTCATCCGACCTTCGATCCGAAAGAAAAGAAGGAAGTCATCACCAAGGGTCTTCCCGCTTCTCCCGGCGCTGCCACCGGCCGCATTGTTTTTAACGCGGAAGATGCTGAAGCCTGGCATGCCAAGGGTGAAGAAGTCATGCTTGTCCGTATCGAAACGTCTCCTGAAGATATCGGCGGCATGAACGTCGCGGAAGGTATTTTGACCACCCGCGGCGGTATGACCTCTCACGCGGCCGTTGTCGCGCGCGGCATGGGCACTGCCTGTGTTGCCGGCGCCGGTGATGTGAAGATCGACTACAAAGCCAAGACCATGAAAATCGGCTCCAAGACTTACAAGGAAGGCGATTGGATTTCCCTGGATGGTTCGCTGGGTGAAGTTTATGCCGGCAAACTGAAGACCCAGGAAGCCGAGCTTTCCGGTGATTTCGGCAAGCTGATGGTTTGGGCTGACAAAATCCGCACTCTGAAAGTTCGCACCAACGCAGACACTCCGAATGACTCCAGCGTTGCCGTGAAGTTCGGCGCTGAAGGTATCGGCCTCTGCCGTACCGAGCACATGTTCTTCGAAGGCGACCGCATTATTGCCGTCCGTGAAATGATTTTGTCGGACGACAAAGCCGGCCGCGAAAAGGCGCTCGCGAAGCTTCTTCCGATCCAGCGTCAGGATTTCGAAGGCATCTTCAAGGCCATGAACGGCCTGCCGGTCACCGTGCGCCTTCTGGATCCGCCCTTGCATGAATTCCTTCCGCATGAAGACGCGAACCAGAAGGAAATGGCGGACGTCATGAAGGTTTCGCTTGAGACCGTGAAGCAGAAGGTCCACAAGCTGCATGAATTCAACCCGATGCTCGGCCACCGCGGCTGCCGTCTCGCGATCACGTATCCCGAGATTTACCAGATGCAGACCCGCGCGATCATCGAAGCGGCGATCAACGTGAAGAAGCAGGGCGTGAAAGTCCTGCCTGAAATCATGATCCCGCTCGTCGGTATGAAGAAGGAACTCGATATTCTTAAACAGGAAATGATCGAGACCATCGAACAGGTCTTCAAGGAAAAGGGGACGAAGCTTCCGTACATGATCGGAACCATGATCGAAGTGCCGCGTGCTGCTCTTATCGCGGACAAGATCGCGGAATCTGCCGAGTTCTTTTCCTTTGGTACGAACGACCTGACCCAGATGGGCCTTGGTTTCTCCCGTGACGACGCGGCGTCTTTCCTTGGCGCTTATGTCGAGCGCGGCATCTTCGACAAGGACCCGTTCACGACGCTTGACCAGGAAGGCGTTGGAAAATTAATTCAACTTGGTGTCCAGAATGGCCGTAAAACTAGGGCAGATTTGAAAATCGGCATCTGTGGCGAGCATGGCGGTGATCCCGCTTCCGTTGAGTTCTGCCATAACGTCGGCATGAACTATGTCAGCTGCTCTCCGTATCGTGTTCCGATTGCCCGTCTTGCGGCAGCGCAGGCGGTCATCCGTCAAAAAGCAGCAAAAAAGAAATAAAGCCTTTTAAGGCAGAAAACCATTGAGCTCTTTGGGCGGGTGTAATCCGCCCGCCCAAAGGGCCAGCCCTATGGTCAAGACTAAAGCCAAAGCTAAAAAGACGGCCGCTAAGAAAAAGCAGAAGACCATTCCAAAGGCCGTTACCCGCAAAGCCAAGCCCGCACCGGCAAAAGTTTCCGCGAAGTCTTCTTCAAAAAAGTCCAAGCCCGTTACGGAACAGGACATTAAGGAAGAAAAGCTCCGCAAAGAGTCCCATGACATCCTGGTGAACGAGGCTGTCCTCGAAGCCCCCATGGAACGCCGCAAGCGTTCGCGCGGTGACGAGGAAGAGGGTGAAGAGCAGGAAGCCGCGCATCCCCGCGAGGCGGCGGAAGAGCACACGCTCGACCGCACGCCCATGAAGATCTATCTGAAGCAGATTGAACACATTCCGCTTCTGACCCCTGAGCAGGAAATTGAAATCGCAACAAAAATCCAGGAGAACGGGAAAAATTCTCCGGCCGCGCGCCACCAGATGATCCGTTCCAACCTTCGGCTTGTTATTTCCATTGCCAAGCGTTACAGCAACATGGGTCTTTCTTTCTCCGACCTAGTTGAAGAAGGCAACATCGGCTTGATGCGCGCGGTGGAAAAATTCAACCCGGAACGAGGCTACCGTTTTTCGACCTACGCGTCGTGGTGGATCAAGCAGGCCATCATGCGCGCGCTGTCCAACCAGGGCAAGACTATCCGCATTCCCGTTTATATGTATGACATCATTGCCAAGTGGCGTCGTGTGCGTGACGGCCTGATGCAAAAGCTCAACCGTGTGCCTACGCGCAAAGAAATCGCGAAAATCATGCAGGTTTCCGTGCAGAAGGTCAAAGAGATTGAAAATATCGCGGGCCGCCCGAGTTCTTTGAACGCACCGGTTTCGCTGGACGGCACTGCTGAGCTGATCGATCTGATCCAGGACGATTCTTCCCACGCTCCTGATACTCAGATCGCCGAGACCCTGAAAAACGAACGCATTTACAAGCTGCTAGAGTCTCTTGATGAACGCGAGCGCAAAATCCTGACCCTGCGTTTTGGCCTGGGCGATCAGGAGGCTCACACGCTGGAGCAGGTGGCGCAGCATTTTGACATCACACGCGAGCGGGTGCGTCAGATTCAGTTTGAAGCGCTTTACAAGCTGCGCCATGCCATCCGCCGCGCCGGGGTGGCACCGGACGCCTTGCTCTGACGCGGCTCGTCGCGGGAGTGGCGCGCCCTGTGCCGAACTTCCGGTCGCGCTACCGCCGGGCCGTCGCCAAGGCCTCGGCAAGATCCATCACCGCCGCGGCGTAAAAGCTGCTCCGGTTGTAGCGCGTGATGACATGGAAGTTGCGATAGCCCAGACGGTATTCGGTGTCGCCGTCCGGCGTGGTCAGGTCGATCAGCGCGGCCGGCAGGTCG
>CAZKMJ010000066.1:0-11640 GCA_964553835.1 uncultured bacterium | reverse complement strand
CCGCCAACGGGGCTTGAAGCGCCTGATTATTCCCGTCCCTGTCTTATCGCCCGGGCTATCAAGCCTCTGGCTGGCGCTTATTACACCGCTTTATGCGCGTGTCGGAAGAAAACTTATTGAAAGCATGCGGCATGAAACCACTGTTCAAGATGACAGCGCCCGCAAAATCTTCGCGGTCAAAACCATGCCTATAAAGGAAGCTATTGCTCGCGCTCTAAAAAACGAAGACCTGGATTTCGCGGCCACACGCTGGTCAGACGCCTCATCACACACCGCGCGGTCAAGCTGGGGAGGCGTTCGATTCGGCAACCGCCTGATTGATTCCCGGCAATGCGAGATTTCCGCTTCCTGCGAAAAAGCTTTCGCTGTGATCCAGCGTATTGGCGGAAAAAACGGGTTGTATTTCGCGGATTGGCTGTGGCGCTTAAGAGGTTTCATTGATCTCCTGGCTGGAGGAGTTGGAATACGCCGCGGGCGCAAAGACCCCGAAAAAATAAATGTCGGAGATGTGCTGGATTGCTGGCGGGTCGAACGATACGAGCCCGGCAAATCACTTCGCCTTTCGGCCGAGATGAAACTGCCTGGAAGGGCATGGCTCGACTATGAAGTGAACAAAACACCAAACGGATGCAAAATTACTCAAACCGCCTTGTTCGATCCCATTGGGCTTTGGGGTATCACATACTGGTATTTAGTGTGGCCCCTGCACCAGTTCATATTTTCAGGAATGCTGCGCGAAATTGCCAAAAGAGCCGTTGAATCGAAATCCCGATAATTTCAGCCCCGGCTGTGTAAGTTATTTTATACAGGGAGTTTTATCCAGGCCGCTGCGGGTGTATAATCCTCCGCTATGATTTCAAAACTGCAAAAATGGGTCTGGCTTGGGGCCGCGGTCCTGTCCTTCGCATCAGGAATGATCAATGCTATTGCCCTGTCAGGTTTCGCGCACAAAGCCGCCACCCACATGACGGGGATCGTCAGCGCTTTTTCCATCGCGCTTTCACGGGGTCAAATTTCCATCGTCTCTGAAACTTTCATTATTCTTTTGTCCTTTTTTGCCGGGGCTTTCATAAGCGGTGTCATTATCAGGGACGGCCATCTTAAAATGGGCCGCAGGTATGGCTTCGCGCTGGCTGTTGAATCCGGGCTGCTTTTTCTGGCCACGTACGGATTTGTAAACAATTCGATCTGGGGAGAATATTTCGCCTGCGCGGCGGCTGGGCTTCAAAACGCGCTTGCCAGCACTTACAGCGGAACCATCGTAAGGACGACGCATTTAACAGGCATCTTAACTGACCTGGGCGCTCTCACTGGCAATAAAATCCAGGGTGTTCCAGTGGACAGCCGGCGCTTCAAGCTGTTGTTTATTATTTTCGCCTCTTTTGTCGCCGGCGGCTATCTGGGATGCTTCTCTTATCAGCGCTGGGATGCCTGGGCCATGCTGCTTCCGGCCCTTATCATCGGCGTCGCGGCGATTGGCTATGAACTGTTCCGCAAAAGTTTAAACAGTGGTAATATAGCGCCCGGTTAATTTATGATGACTCTTGTGAAAGAAAAATCGCGGAAATTTTTTCAGAATCTGGCCCTGGTTTTTTTCAGCCTGCTTTTCGCCCTGATCGTGGGCGAAATTCTGGTGCGGATATTTGTCTATGTCCCCACCATTCCTTCAAAACCCATGCCGAAAATACTCGCCCACCAGGCCACGGAAAATTTAGATCTCCTTTATAAGCCCGTCCCCAACGCTTCAGCTGAGGTATATGGAGCTCAGGTCCATTACAACAGCCTGGGTTTCCGGGACAAGGAATATCCCCTTGAAGCAGCGCCAGGGACTAAACGCGTCGTTTTTTTGGGAGACTCGGTTGTTTTCGGGCTGGGCGTTCCGGCGGAAGAAACCATTCCCAAGCACCTGGAAAGACTTGTTCAGCAGGAAACGCCAAAGACCGAGGTCCTCAACCTGGGCGTAGCCGGTTATGACTCCATTCAGGAAGTTGAATTTTTCAAAGACCTGGGCGTCCGGCTGAAACCTGACCTGGTCATTGTAGGTTATACGCTAAACGACGCTATTTTCGGCTCGGCCGAAATGGGCATGATGCATGATGAATCCAACCATCAGATCCGGATGACCCGCAAAGAATGGCGGAAACAATTTCTGGCGTTTTTGTGGACAAAATCTCACCTGTTCGCGTTTCTTGATTTCAAGTTCAGGCTGCAGGAAAAATGCAAGTCGCTACGAAGCTACAAGGACCAGAATGTCTGGTTCTGGATCCAGGACCGCAACAAAGAATTCCAGGACCCGGCCAACTCCCCTTACCAGCAGCTGAAACAAAAAGTCCTGGAAGACGGGAAAAAGAAAGGGACAAACCCGGAAAACCTCAAAAAAATGCTGGGTATTCTGGGCATCGATAATGATCCCTTTTATTCCTCCCACTGGAATTTATCCAAAAAATCATTCCTCGAACTGAAAGCCCTTTCTAAAAAGTACAATTTCAAGGTTGCTGTTGTGATTTTCCCCTACCTCATCGACCTGGAGCATTACGCCCTTGGGAGCGCGCATCAATTCCTGCGTTCAGAATTTGAAAGCATGGGGTTTGATGTCACGGACACCCAGGACCTTCTTATTGAAGCTCGAGCCAAGCATGGAAAAGCGATTGAGCTGGACCCCATCCACTTCAGCGGCCTGGGTTCTGAAATAGTGGCCAAATACCTCCATGACAACCTGAAAGAACGCAAGCTCCTGTAAAACGGTAAGCTTATTTCTGTTATTTTTCCAACCGATCCCCCAATCAACTCAGAGAGAATACTGACCGGAATCAGACAGCTTAATTTTACTTCAATTTAGCCCGGTCCCATATGCTATGATACCCGTCTTTAACTGGGAGTTTTGATGCTTTCATTAAAATCTTTTTTTGATATCCGTCAGGGCGAGAGGGCCAAAACCCTCTTCATGGCTTTCTATTTTTTCCTGACCATCGCGCTGGTCTATATCCTCAAGCCCATCCGCAATTCCCTTTTTCTGGAAGAAATGGGCGCGGAAAATCTGCGGTACGCCTATATCGGTGAGGGCATTTTCCTTGTCATCGTTGTGGCTATCTACATCCACATGACCCGTGTGATCCCCAAGAAAATTTTCTTCCCGGTTATTCTGGGCTTTTTCGCCGCAAATCTCGCGATTTTCTGGGTCCTTTTAAGATTCAATGTCCCCTATACCTCCGCTTTCTTTTATGTATGGGTTGATTCCTTCACCATCACCATCACGACACAATTCTGGCTGCTGGCCAATGACATTTTCAACAACCGTGAGGCCAAGCGTCTTTTCGGCATCATCATCAGCGCCGGTTCCCTTGGAGGTATTGCAGGCGGCTTTTTGACGGCCCAAGCCGTGCGCTTTATGACTACCGAGGACCTGCTTCTGGTCACCGCGGCATTCGTCGGCCTCTGTGTGGCGCTGACCCTGGCCACGGAAGCGATGGCATTCAAAAAAACCTACAAAGATGATTTCACTTCCGGGCACACGGATCCTCAAGCGCCAGAATCAGGCGATTCCGTCTTCAAGATCTTCTTCACCCATCCTTATTTCATCTATGTATGCCTCCTGGTCATCCTTGCCAAGATTGCTTCCACCATTGTGGACAATCAGTTCACCACCGCGGTAGAGGGAATGATCACAGGTAAAGAAGCGCGCACCGCCTTTTTCGCGAATTTTTTGGCGTGGCTGAACCTGGCGTCATTTCTCATGCAGCTCCTGGCCACAGGCCCGCTTCTCCGCCGATTCGGTATTAAATCCCTTTGGATACTGCCCATTGGCTTTTCCCGCTATTCGGCGTGTTCATGGCTTTCCGGGTGTTTGACGGCAGCGTCAATTATTCAATCCAGCAGGCCACCAAAGAGATCCTGTTCCTTCCGATTCCAGGCGCTCTTCGTCCGCGAGTCAAACCTGTGATCGATATGCTTGGTTTTCGTATGGCGAAAACTTTCGGCGGCATTTTTATAGCCAGCACCTCCGCGATCCTTGGTGTGGACAATCAGCATGTAGGCAAACTGATCCTTGGCCTGGTCCCCCTCTGGTTTTTCACGCTGGTCGGCATCAAAAAGGAATATTCTAAAATCCATCACCCTCATCACCCGATTCACAAAATGACCCCTTCCTCGGACCAAAACAGATAAAAATGCTTTTCCGGATTACCCTCCCGCGCCTTCTGGGAATTTTTCTGATCACACTCTTCTCATTGTCTCCGGTCACGCTGGCCCTTGAACCAAAACCCCTGCTCGAGCCCGGACCGGATTTTAAAAACAACGCCGCTTTCCACGCCATTCTGAAACTGAAACCTGGCGCGGCCACGCTTGAAATGCGAAAAATCGAATATCTCCTTGAAAGGATCGAAAAATCAAAATGTGTTTTCATCCGGAATGGTGAAAAGCACGACGGAAAAACCGCCGCCGCGCTTATGCGGTGGAAATACGTGCGCTACAGAAATGAAATCAAAACAGCCGAAGATTTTGCCCGGAAAATTGCCAATGCCTCACGCAAATCCGGGGAGGGCTATACCGTTAAAATGGCCGATGGACGCGTCCTAAACTCCACTCAAATCCTGCTCAATGAATTGGCCCTGCTGGACGAAGCACTTATGAAGGAGCGAATCGCCTCATGAAGAGCAGGTTTTTCCCTTTAACCTTGGTCTGTTTTGCCCTTCTGGGAGCCCCTGTCGATGCGGCTCTCGAAGAAGCCGGCTATGACCCTTACACCACCCAGATGGCCCATGAACCCTCCGGTTCCCTTTCAGAAACGGTTGCCACAGAATTTTTGACCTGGCCTTTTGAAATCATCCGTTGGCCGCTGAATAAAACCCTTTATTTCGTGGAAGAAAACCGCATTCCCACAAAAACCATTTACATCCTGGACCAGCTTGAAAACAAATGGGGCCTGCGCCCAAAAGCTTCATTCCTTTCAGCCGGTCTGGACGTGGAACTGGCGCGGCTATTGAAAGTGCATGATACCCTGCCTGAAAATCTGGTCGCCAATACCTGGATCGATTATTCTTTTGGGAAAAATTTTGAAACCGGCGCAACCGCGGGCTTTAAATCCGCGGGCATCAGCGGCTTTCAGGCTTTCGGTAATTTTAAATACGAAGACCGCACGGAAGAATCGTTCTTCGGCATTGGGCCTGACTCCAGCCAGAACGAGGAAGCTGAATACGAAATGGAAACGACTGCCCTTGAAGCCATTACGGGTTACCGGCATGAGGTCAGCCTTGGCATTGATGCAAAATTTGGCTACAAGCACATCAACATCAGCCGCGGCGATGATGACGAGGCCCTGATCCGCGATGTCAATTTTCTCCCGGGTCGCAATCCCACTACAGGCATTCACGGCGATAATCTGTTAAACATGGGCCTGGAAACCTTTTGGGACCCAAAAATTGCTAAAAGCAATCATCTGATTCCCGACAAAATCCGGGCAGGCCTGGATTTTGTCGAAGGTATTGGAAATTCTGAAGCGCGCTATCTGAAATTTCTGGCAGAAATCAGCAAGGAAATAAAACTTTTCTCCGAGCGGCGGTCACTGGCTTTTCATTTTTTTGGCGAGCATAACGCGGCTATAGGCAATGGCAAAGTTCCCTTCCATCAAATGCCCAAACTCGGCGGTTTTGGTGACCGCCACCATCTGTCCCGTACCCTTCGTTCTTATGAAAACAACCGCTTCACGGCGGAAAGCGCCGCGCTTTTTAATTTCGAATATCGTTATAAGGTCTATCAGTACCGCGATTTTAATGTTATCAGCATTATTTTCCTGGATGAAGGTCAGACATTCCAGAACCTGGGACGTTTTCAGTTCAAGGATTTCCGCGAATCTTACGGCACCGGCATGAGATTTAATTTCTTAAAACACACACTTCTTGACGTTGAAGTGGCGCATGGAGATGAAGGCACGGCATTTCATGTGAAAAGCCGCCAGCCCTTTTAAATATGAAAAAACTAATTTCTTTATTTCTGGCCCTCATGTTCGCGGCTTCAGGTTTTCCCGCTATGGCAGCGGAAACCGCGCAGGTCTCGCCTATCAAAAAAACGAAGACCGGGCTCTACACCGACATTTCCGACTTTGGCGTCTACTATGAAGCAACCCAGTACCTGCACCTGGACCGCCTGTACCGCAAGCTCTTCAGAAAGAAAATTCATGCCGAGGACATTAATGTTTACGATGAAGTCCCGGATTCCGCTTTTTTCCAGAACCGCCATGCCCGTAAACCGCTTTCGCCCGCGGAGATTGAGAAAGGTTATTCCGAAAATGACGGCCCAGCGGCTGAAGGCGAAGTGACGGTTATCAAGGGAAAAACCGAGGGGCTGCACCCCGGATTTTATGTACAAGACGCGGCCGGCGGAAAATATCTCCTGAAATTTGATGGCTCTTCAAACCTGGAACTTAATACCACCGCGGAAGTTGTGAGCAGCCGGATTTATCACGCAATTGGCTACAATGTGCCCCAGTACACCGTCTTTTCTTTCGATTCAAACCGGCTGGTTCCCGGCGAAAACGCCACCGCGACTGACCATACGGGCTTTAAAAAGAAGCTGACCCCGGAGCTGCTTGAGGAGCTGTTGATCCAGCTGCCGCGTGACAATGAGGGCCGCCTGCGGGCCTCGGCCAGCAAAATCCTGGCAGGTGAAAACAAAGGGCCTTTCAAATTCACGGGCAGAAGAAAAGACGACCCGGATGACACTATTCTTCATGAAAGGCGACGCAGTATCCGGGCCTTAAGAATTTTCGCGGCTTGGCTCAACAATAACGATACACGTCACAGCAATACGCTGGACATGTGGGTCACAGAAAACGGCCGGTCCTATTTGAAACACTTTTTGATTGATTTCAATTCGACCTTCGGCGGCGCGGCCGGCGGCGCCAAACCACCCATGTTCACGCATGAGCATATGATCGATTATGGCGAAATGACCAAAAATATCCTGGGCTTAGGTTTCCGGGAAAGCGACTGGCAGAAACGCTGGAAAATGGCGGGTGAAAAAATTAACGAGCCACCGGCGCAGGGTTATCTCGACAATAATTACTTTTACCCTGAAAAATTCAAGGTCCAGTTCACCAGCTACGCGCTCAATGATCTGACCCGGGCCGACGGCTTCTGGGCGGCCAAAATTATCAAAAGTTTCAGTGATGAAGACCTCCAGGCTGCCATCCGCGCGGGCAGGCTGACAGAGCCCTCAGACGCGGCTTTTCTCCTGAAAATCCTGTCAGAAAGGCGTGAAGCCATCACGCGCTACTGGTTCTCCCAGGCGTCTCCTCTGGACCGCTTCCGGCTTGCAGGAAACAAACTCTCCTTTTCAGACCTGGAAGTGGATTACGGTTTTACGAAACCTGAGGGTTCCGTTTATTTTGTGAAAGATGTAAAGTCTTCATCCCCGGAAATTGAAATTCCTGAAAGCTGGCTGAAATCTTCATCTCCCGTTCCCCTTTTGATCCGCGTCAAGCGCCCCGGCGAGAAAAACGCCAGGCCTTTTGTGCTGGTTGAAATTACCGGCGGCAAAATCACGCGCGTACTCCACCAGGATTAGGGCGCATGACTTTTTTAAATGCCCTCGACCAGCGCCTTTTCTACGCGGTTTACAACCTTCAGGAATTAAACCTCGATTTAATCCTGGCCTGGCCCACGTGCTTGGGAAGCCTGAAAGTCATTTTACCTGTTCTTTTGGTCCTTTCTCTTCTTTGGAACCGCGCCAAATTTCTTTATCTGACCTTTGCCTCGGCGGTTCCAGTCCTGTTGGCCCATGAAAGCGCGGAGTGGTTAAAACTTCTTTTCAAAAGGCCAAGGCCTTTTAGCGTTTTTGAAGGAATCAAAATTATTTTTGGGACACCGACAAATTTTTCTTTTCCATCCGGACATGCTTCCAATGCTTTCGCGGCCGCTCTTATTTTAAGCGCGTATTTTGGCGTGCCCCGCTGGCTTTCCCTGGGGATGGCCGTGTTGATCGGAATAACGCGGCTTTATGTGGGCGTGCATTTTCCCTCGGATGTTCTGGGCGGCGCCTTTCTGGGAACTCTGATCGCCCTTGTCTGGCTGCTTTTTTTCAAGCCTGTTCCCGCGCAGTAAAATCCGGTACAATATTCCACCATGATTAAAACCCGCGGTTATGCCGCCCAAGGCCCAAAAACTCCACTCACCGCTTTTAATTTTGAAAGGCATGAGCCCGGCGACGACGACATTCAGATCGACATTCTTTTCTGCGGCATCTGCCACTCCGACCTCCACATCGCGCGCAATGAATGGAAGCACACGGTTTATCCTGTAGTACCGGGGCATGAAATTGTCGGCCGCGTTGTTAAAACTGGCAGCCGGGTCAAAAATTTTAAAACCGGCGACATGGCGGGCGTGGGCTGCATGGTGGGCTCCTGCGGTAAATGTGAAAACTGCCGCGCCGGTGAAGAGCAATTCTGCACAGTCGGGACTATTTTCACCTACAATAGCCAGGACCCTCGCGGAGGGATGACTTATGGCGGCTATTCCAAAACTATTGTTGTGAATGAAAAGTTTGCCCTGCAAATCCCCAAAAATCTTGACCCGGCCAAAGCCGCTCCGCTTTTGTGCGCGGGCATCACAACTTATTCCCCGCTGAAACACTGGGGAGTTTCAAAAGGTAAAAAAGCAGGGGTTGTGGGTCTTGGCGGGCTCGGCCACATGGCCGTGAAACTGGCCCATGCCATGGGCGCGCATGTGACCGTATTCAGCACATCACCTGCCAAGAAATCCGAAGCGTGCCGGCTGGGAGCGGATGAATTTATTCTTTCAAATGAAACTACGGAAATGCAGAAGTGCGCCGGCACTTTCGATTTTATCATTGATACCGTTTCACACGCGCATAACCTCAATCCCTTTCTGGACCTTCTGAAACGAAACGGCGTCATGTGCCTGGTCGGAGCGCCTGAAAACCCTCACCCGGCCATAGAGCCGGGAAAACTGATTTTTAAGCGCGGCAGCCTCGCAGGTTCCTTGATTGGCGGTGTCCGGGAAACCCAGGAAATGCTCGATTTCTGCGGCAAGCACAATGTGACCTCCGACATTGAGATCATTCCGGCTGGAAAAATCAACGAAGCTTATGAACGCATGCTTAAAAGCGACGTACGTTACCGTTTCGTAATTGATTTGAGCACCCTTTCATGATTTCAGCAGAACTTCTTATCGTCCTTGTAGCCGCCACCTTTTCGGCGCTTCTTTTTGAACGCTTCCGCCTTCCCGCGCTTCTTGGTTTCATCCTGGCTGGAACAGTCATCGGCCCCCACTGCCTGGGCTGGGTGGCCGACTCGGAACGCATCCATAACCTGGCGGAAATCGGCATGATTTTTCTGATGCTGACCATCGGCCTTGAATTTTCCTTCGACCGGCTGCGCGGTATGAAAAAAGCGGCCTTCTTCGGTGGCGCCGCCCAGCTTGTGCTTTCAATTGCGGTCTGCATAGTGGCGGCAATGGCCATGGGCCACAGCCTTTATCTGGGCTTTGTGCTGGGAGCAGTCATTGCCTTAAGCTCAACCGCCATTATTTTCCGCAACCTGGCCGACCGCGGCCAGCTGGACACGGAACACGGCCGCCTCTGCATCGCCATCCTGGTTTTTCAAGACCTGGCCGTTGGCCCGCTTCTTATCTTCATTAATGCGTTCGGCGGCAGCAATGTCGAAGTGATTGCAGCGCTGCTGTCCGCGCTGGTTAAAGCCGGTATTTTAATGGCGGTTATCCTGCTTTTCTCCCGCTATCTTCTGTCCCCGATGATGCGCTGGATTTCTCACTCCAAAAGCCGCGAGATTTTCATGCTGTCCACAGTTCTGCTTTGCTTTGGCATGTCCTGGCTGAGCGCGAAACTTGGCCTTTCGGCTTCGTTGGGCGCTTTTTTCGCGGGTCTGATGCTGGCCAATACGGACTACCACTCCCAGATCCTGGGCGATATCGCCCCGTTCCGCCATGTGTTCATCAGTATTTTCTTTGTTTCAATCGGGCTTCTTTTTGACCCTGTTTTCTCAGTCACCAACCTTCAAGCCGTTCTTCCGGTTTCAGGTCTGATTCTTTTTGTAAACATTGTCATTATGGCTGTAGTCCTGGTGGCCGTAGGTTATTCACCGCGGGTTGCCGTCACAGCCGGGGTTGTTCTTTCGCAGATCGGTGAATTTTCATTTCTGCTCCTCGAAAATGCGAGGCATGGAAAGCTGATTGATGACTTTTTCTACCAAAACATTCTTTCGGCGGCCGTGCTCACCATTCTGCTGACTCCATTTCTCATTAATGTCATCCCGCTGATCACCCGAATTTTTTCCAGACTCCCTTTTTTTGGCCTGGCGCCACAACCCAAAGAAGCCATCGAAAAAGCGCACCATTTAAATGACCACATCATTCTTTGCGGCTATGGTACTGCCGGGCAGGACCTGGCCGCGGCCATGCTGCTCGAAAAAATCCCTTTTGTGGTCGTGGAAATGAACCCGGTCAATATTGCGCGGGCGCGCAAACACGGTGTTCCTGTGATTTATGGTGATGCTATGAATCAGGCTGTGCTCCATGAAGTCTCGATTGAAAAAGCAAAAGGCGTGGTCATCAGCTTTGGTGACGCTTCCGGCCTTGCCATCCTGATCCCGCTGATGAAAAGCATGAATCCCCAGGCTCTTATTGTAGTGCGCACGCGCTACGAACGGGATATCAGCCGGCTTTATGAACTGGGCGCCGACCTGGTCATTATGGAAGAACTTGAAGTCAGCGCTGAGCTGACCCGTGTCATCCTGGGCCGTTTTGACCGGCAGAAAGAAATCATCGAGACCCACATTGACCGGATCAAGCTGAGAAAAGGTTTTCTGGTCGAACAAAGCGCTTTTAAAAAATCAAAATAGGCTCGCCTCGCTGAATAATCTAAGAATAAAACTCCGGGATAAAAGTAAACAAAACAGGAAGAAACGCTAAAGACGAAGCGCTTCAGCTTAAAAAGGAGAACTACCATGCCCCAGCCCATTCCCGCCGGTTACCATACTGTTACCCCCAGCTTCACATTTAAAGACTCCCGGAAAGCCATCGACTTTTACCAGAAGGCTTTTGATGCCAAAATCCTTGGCGAAATCATGCCCGGAGTAGGCGGTAAAGGCACCATGCATGCCACTCTGCAGATCGGAAACTCTATTATTATGATGGGCGATGAAATAGCGGGCGGGAAATGCGTGAGCGCTGAGACCTCAGGCCAATCCCCCATCAGCCTGTATATTTATGTCCAGGACGCGGATGCCGCCTTTAAAAAGGCAATCGCGGCAGGGGCAAAGGAATTCATGCCCGTCATGGACATGTTCTGGGGAGACCGCGCGGGCTCACTTATGGATCCGTTTGGGTATTCCTGGATGATTGCCACACACAAGCAGGACTTGACCACCGACCAGATCAAAAAAGGCGCCGAGGCTTTTTTCGCGGCCATTGGGCAAAAGAAATAAAACTATCCGGGAACTACTCCCGGATAAAGGAAAGATTATTGTTCTCGATGTGGTAAAGAAGAGGGGCGATGGTGATCTTGGGGTATTCGGCGCGCAGACGACGGACTTCGCTCAGCACAAATTCAATTTCATTGCCGATTTCAAACATGGGCACCAGGTTCATAAAATGGTTCTCGGCCTTTTCC
>CAZKMJ010000065.1:0-11723 GCA_964553835.1 uncultured bacterium | reverse complement strand
CTTGAAGCCAAGGAAGCGGCTGACCAGAGTATTTATGATAAAGCGGAAGACGAGGTCAGGCGCCTGTACGGGCGGCTGGCCCAGGGGATGGATCCTTATCTGGATGGCGCCATGCTTTATCTGGAGCGGGTATTAAAGACGGGCGTCGACAATGGTTTCCTTGTGAGGCGTTCCGAAACCCGTATGAATTTCAGAAAATACCCCACGATCGGGATTTTTTATCTTGGCGAACCGACGCCTGAGCGGATCACCATGACCGCCAACTGGTCGCTTCTGGCACGGGAACTTACGCCCGCAGAGCGGGTCAATGTGGCGCTGGTTTCCGCGGACAAAGGAAATTTCGTCATCCGCGACGGAAAACTATTCGCGAATTCGGTGTTGGTCGTCAATCCCGGGACGTTAAAGCTCACGAAGATTGAGCTGCCGGGAGGCATTCCTGTCCATTACGGTTACGGTATGAACGCGCTTCAGGGACTGCGACGAGATGACCGGCAAAAAGTCCTGGGCACCATTCCGTGGAATTCTTCCCTGAGCATGGACAAAATTGAAGTCAACAAGCAGAACCAGGTCAAAATAGCGGAAGCCATAGGCCTGCCCGCCAAAAGGGTCTTTGAAATTTTCCCGGTTGTCCATCACCTGGATGTTCTGGATCATGACAATGATGACGGACAGCACGACCCCATCAAGTATATTGAAACCCGGTTTCTCGACTATCGCGAAGCCCTGCTGCGTGAAGGCAAGAAGCCGGAAATTTTTGTCCAACCCACCAATCTTTCCCGTCAGCGGCATTCCTTTTTTTATAATCTGGCTTCGCCCGCTGACGTGCGCAAGGCCGCGGAGGGTTTCGGCTATTTCCTTTATCGTGCCGAATTGCCGCGGGTCATGGACAGTGTGCTGGTGATGGAATCCATGGACCCCTACCCGTTTTTTAATCCGGACCCCGCCCAGGCCGGAAAAACCGGATGGCTCAACGATTTGCGTGTCATTATCACGCGGGGTGTGGATGGAAAGCTGACTCCAGGGCCCATCCGCGCGGGGCTGCTGGTGAAGCAGGTTTATGATCCCCTGAAGGGCGAGGACAATCCCGCGCCGGGCGTGACCATGGTGACCCGCCTGACATTTGACCAGCTTATGGACGCGCAGAAAGAAATAACTTCAGCCGACAAAATTAAATGGCAGAAGAAGCTTTTCGCGCAGGCTGAAAAGTATGTCGCGAAACTGGTTGAAATGGGAAATGTGAGCGATGTCTACTCTGTGGATTTCTTCGCGTCAAACCCGGCGCAGCTGGATACGGACGGTCTGCCGGTCATGAATTTCATCGAAGTCCAGACCACTTTTGAAGGCGATCGCTACTGGGACAAAGCCACGGGCACCCGCGGCCAGTTCCGTAAAAACCATTTTAACGTGGCTGTGGAAAAGGCCCGTGAATTTAAAAAACGTTCGGAAGCCCGGACCGCGAACGGGGGGTTCCCCGTGTCGATCCGTTTCCGGCCCTCATATATGGCCGACTACCTTTATTTCCATACCGTGCTCAGTAAATTGAGGTCGGTCCGGGTGGAATTCAAGTCACTTGAGTCTGAACATGAAGTGTCGGTGGAAATGAAGCTCGGGGACCGTGACCGCGGCCTTTATGAGGCCCAGACTACGGAGCTGAAACCTGAGAAATATGAATATCAGTTTTACCTGGATGGCAAGGCAGTCACAGCCCACACTGTGGCGGAAGCTGAAATGGACCATATCCGCAAGCATTACATCCGCCACAACCATGACGCGCGCGGCCGCGAATTTTATGTGCATAAAACGGCTTCTGTAACTCTGCCTTTAAACCCGCAGGGTAAATTTAACCCCATCAGCCCGCTAAGCGTTGTTGACGTGGAGAGCCGCGCTGAAAATTATTACCTGGATATGCGCCCAATCTTCCAAAGGGGCATGGACCTGGCAGCTGAAATGCTGGCACCTGATAAACGAAAGTCCAGTTTTGATTCGCTGATGCAATACGCGCAAACTGACGCAGACCCTCTCCGCACCCTGCAGAAAATGGAGACCTACCTCAAAAACCACTGGTACTGGTTGAACCAGAACCGTGACCTTCGCAAGGAAGCCAAGCAGCTTGGCGTGCTTTATCATCGCGCGGCGCTGGACGGTTTCGCGGGCCTGAATGATTTCGACGTTGAGCGTTTTTTTAGCCTGCCCATTCTGGTGGTTGAAGATGCCATGCGCGCGATCAAGGAAGGAAAACTTAAAGGTAACAAGGAAGTATTGAAGCGCGTGGCCGCGACCGCGCTTGACACCCAATATTATATTTTTCTTTCCATGCTTTCTCTGCGGATCTGGGACGATGGCGATCCGAACGAGAATTTGAAGAAATTACAGAAGCTGCTCCGGATCCTGAATACCGGTGAAGGTGGCAGCGGCCAGCATTTTTCAAGCCACGCGGTTGAGTTGTTTGGATTTTCGCAGTCCATCTACACAGGGTTTAGTTTTGAGCCCAGCTATCTGCGCTTTCTGGAAAAAATTGAAAAGCTCGACGCGCATTTTAAGCGCCGGTATTACCGCTATGAAATTGACGGTCAGTCCCGCCATGTCAGGTCGCTTTACAATAAACAGAAGAGTTATGATTTTCCCACGCTGCTATACGAAATCAACTCTGTGGATTTCATAGCTATCATCATGATGACCAACCGCCTGCTTGAATTGTGGAAAAAAGATGGGGAGTCTCAAGAGGAAATAGACAGGGACCTGGAATCTGTTTTGACAGGGATTGCTTCGGCGCCGCAGGGGCTTATGAATGAAGCGCTGATGCGGCGGATCGCTCAGGGCGGCAGTGATGATGGTTACAGGGAATTTGCCCTGAAGGACGAAATCCGCAAATATCACGATTCCATTGAAAAACGGGTAAAGGACCTGCGAAGGATCCACAACAGGCACAAGATGTCGGTTTATCAACCCTGGGCTGTACGGGATGTTTACTATTTTGATTTCCTGCGTTCCGTTCTTTTTGCTTCGATTCTTGACTCCAGATATCAGCCATTTTATTTCGGCGACGCGTTCAGTTTTAAGATCAAAAGAAACAATCAGGCCCAGAAGGCATGGATGATGCATGTCAGCGATACCTACAGGACTCTGGAACCGCCGCGTCAATATGGTGTTGTGCTTCCAGAATTATATGATGATCTATTTCCCGGATTTATTGGTTCTCAGCTGGAAAACATGCTCCAGCGCTCTGAATCCCGCGCCCAGGGCCGCGCGCTGCCAGCCATCCAGGGCCGCGTGTTTGATGCTCTCCCCATTGCGCAGGCCGCGGACATTTTGGCGCCGGTGGTCAGGAAAAAAGAAGCAGACTATCAGAAGCTGGCGACCGGGACATCGCCCTGGAATGACCGCCATGTGCTGGGTATTTTATTTTTTGAAGACCGTGACATGAAAGCGACGTTGGCACCGGGCCTGACCAAGAAAGCCGGCGGTCCCGCTGTTTTGAGCCATCAGATTATTTCACATGAAGCTGCTATTTATGACCTCGGCTATGTTTCTTTTGGCCTGGCGCTTGGAACCAAACCCGCGCTTTTGATGAATCTTGCCGCCGGCGGTTTTGACAGGGGGCGGCGTTCATCGTCACCTCATCCTGAAGTCTGGCGAAATCAGATGATCCAGGCCGCGGGGTTTTTCATGAATTTAATGCAGACCCTGGGCTATTCCAGAGATGACATCGCGAAATATCGTGTCCGCACCGACCTTTCGCGTGATGAGCTGAAAGCTATTTTTGACACGGAATTCCGCAGTCTTGAATTTAATGACCGTCATTTCAGGCTGGGCGCAATGGCGGACCTGCCTTTGCATCTGGTCACGGGCGATGAAGCGGCCTTTTATATGGAATACACGGGCCAGCTGCCGTCGCGGTTTTACAGGGCGCTTGAGCATTATCTCGGGCTGGCGTACGGAGTTGTTTCTGAAATGGCGCTCCAGGAAGAAAATCAGCCGCGCAAGCAGAGCCTGCAGGGTCTGGCTTCCGTCATCGACGCTGCCCTCGGAGCGGTGGAACAGCGCTGGGAGCTGAAAATGATCAAGGAACGCGTCAGTTTATTGGTGCGCGCCCAAAAACGTTACATCAAAGCGGAAGATACCAACGCGGGAATCCTTACCAGCGCTATTTCGAGTGTTGAACAGATTCTTGGCCGCATTCCATATCGCTCCGAGACGCGCGCGGTTAAACCCATTCCTCTTGATTTCAGTATCCGGGTGGGGAAGCTCAACCAGATTTCTCTTTGGCAGGATTTGAGGGCCATTAAAAAGGAGGTGCGCGATCTATCAACTCGAGAGGATGGTGCTTTCCCGATTTTGAAACGCAGCGAAATCCTGCAGATGCTGGAGCGTGGGGATCCTCTGGTTGTTGCATCCCCGCAAATCTCGCAGGTACCGACGCCGTGGGGCGTTGTGGATTTTAACCGGCTGAACAACCTGTCTTCTTACAACAACCAGATTGGTTTTCTGGAGCTGGCGCGCGACCTGGAGCTGGCCCACGGGCTCGGCCTGCTCCGGATTGACTACATCAGGACAGGGATCAGCGCCTCAGGGCTTTTTGATCAGCTGTCGGCCCGGCTCCCTGAAGCAAAAAGGATTAATATCAACTGGGTCTCCGGCATTTCGATTAATCAGAATTCAAGGACGCTGGCGGAAACGGGGGAATGGATCAGTTATGACGGCACCCGCTTTCAATTTAATGCCGACACCCGGGAATTCCGGGTCAATGGAAAAGCTGTTAACGCGGATGAAGCGCAGGAACTTTTTTACAATAAACATAAGGTTGGGGACCTTGAGAACGCGTTTTACGCCGTGCCTGACGAATTCCAGCGCCTTGACGGCGGCCTTGGCTGGCGGCTTCTTCCGCGCTCAGAAGCCAGGGCACAAACCATAACACAGAAGCTGGATCCCATCGAACAAGCGTATCACCAGCTTTTTATGGTCATGTACAGAAATATACCGGCTTTGTTCAGGCTTTTCCCGGGATACGGGCAGTTCGCGCCCACTCCGCAAATTGATATGGCCGCGCTCCTTGGTCATATGGCCGCTGAGCGTGAAGCCGAATTCTTCCCGTTACTTGAATTTGGTGCCGGTGAATCCCGCACTTCCTTCGGCCTGTCTCTTTTTTCTCCGGCGGCCCGGATCACGGCCATTGAAAGAAATCCATTTTTCGCGGCGGCGGCACGCGCGATCATTGGCGGCGGCAGCCGTGAAGCTATCGCCGCGGATATGAAGAGCGCATTTGAGCGGCTTAAATCTTATCCCGGGATCGGGGAAATTTTCCGGTCAGACATTGACTGGGACGAGATAGGCCCGGCGATGGCGGATGAAATCCTGAATATTCACGGTGTGCTGGAACAGAAAGGTCTTTTAGGCCAGGTTGAATTTAAAGAGGGCGATGGTTTCCAGGCGGATCCTAAGAAGTTCAAAACAATTTTTCTGAGCCATCCTTTCAATCAGGAAAATAAAGACAGCCATGCTTTTAATGATCAATTCGCGGCTTTCGCCCGCAATGCAGCTCCCGGAACGATTTTCATTTTCCGGGACCTTTCCCGCTTGCAGCCCTATGACGAGTTGATGAAGAAGCTGGAAACGGATTTCGAAGTTGTGCAGACCCCGAAACTGGAGGGGAAATTCGTTGTTCTGCGCCGCTCAGAAACCCGAGCGACCGCAAAGGAAAATGAGAAGCAGCTGAGAAGCAAGCTTGAGGCAATAGCCCCGCAGGTTTCAGTCCTGATCCTGGAGGTCAATGCTTTGCGTGCCAGTCAGCTGGAAGAAGAGTTGAAAGCATGGGGCAAGTTCGCGAGGATCGCGCGTATCACTACGGTGGGTGAACTTAACCTGGGCAAGGCCGGAGACGGCCCTTTCCAGCTTGTTATTAATAACCTCAATCCCATGGCGGGGCTGCGTTTGAAAAAAGAGGGCTTTTTCGCGGCTTACCGTGACGCGAAAAATTTCGACATGTTCGGCAATAATATCAGAATTGAAGATGAGGATGTTAGGGGGGTGCTGGAGCAGTGGGTCGCTGCCTGGGAAACAAGAAATCCTGTAGCGGATGAAAAGGAGAAACCCAAAAAGAAGCGTTCGGAAGAGCGGTCCCTGACACCGGAGGCAGTTGCCGCGGGCCTGAAAGATTTCAGGCCGGAAATCGAAGGTGATGGAATCGATTTTGACACGGTTGCCGCGAAAATTGCCGGTAGAACCACAGAATTTACAAAAATATTCGGTTTCTCGGAAAATTCAAGCGTCATGAAGCAGAAAGAACTGCTCCTGGCTTTCCTTCCGGGCTTGCTGGAACGCAAAGAACGCGCGGGGGACAAGCACATAAGGATTGTGGCTTTTGGGCTGGGCCGTGGAGGGGTGGAAGAAATGCAGCTGACTGAGGCCATTCAGAAAGTATTGAAGGAAAAATACGGAGAAAAGGCCGGGGAATGGACCTATCAGCTGATCGGAATTGACGCAACGGCTGCATCTCTGAAATCCACGGAGATGACTTATGAAACGATGCGGGCCGGAAGGGCCAGGGGCCTTGGGACGCCGGTTTTTGGCAAACTCCTGCTTTCCACCCATTCCGCCAATTTTTCCGACAGGGGCGCGCTTGAAGCCGCCAGGCTTGAAGCGTATGGTCAGGCGAAAGCGGCCGGTATCCCGGTGCCTGACCGCGTTGAAGATTTCCGTGCGGACATTAACTTGAACCGCCATGCCAGCTATGCCGGCAGCGAAAACGCGGCCTTGCGTTTATCAGAAAAAAAACTTCAGGCCGTAACCGCAGCTGACACTCTGCAAGACGCGCTGGCTCTCAAAAATCAGGTGGAGATTTTCGCCAAACCTGAAAGTCTGTTTATGGTCGAACCGCGCCGGGATTTTGGCATCGACAGCTATTTTGTTACCAATCTGCTTTTTAACCTGCCGGGCGGCCGGGTGGTTGCGCTTTCAGATTATAAAATAAATGGTATCGTCCCTGCCGGTTCTTATGGGGACCGGTCTTCCGGAATGGTCTGGTTCCCTGAAGGTGTGCAGCCTGCTATTCCGACCCTTCGGTCTATACGTGAAGCGGTGCTCGCTACTGCTCGCCGCTCCGAAACGCGTTCCAGGACCTCCGCGGTGAGAAAAGACCGTTATTCCGAGGTCGTCAAAGCAATCAACGCGGCGGGTAAAGACACTTTAATCAATGAATTCAACATTGCCTCAGCCTCAAAGATAGATACCTTCATTCTGTTTTCCGACATCGCCTATTACTTGAACCTGGAAGCGCAAAAGGGAACGGCAAAAATTTCAGATATCTACTTGAAGACGGTTCATAGCCCTGGAAGTGATTCGCGGACAGAATTTTTCACCAAGTTTCTAAATACCAAACTCATGTTGGCTGCGGCCGGGGCCGTCCTTGGTCATCCGCAGCTGGAGGTCATTTCCCGGATCACGGAAATAACGGGCGGATTCCACTTTTTTAATTACACAAATGAAGCTGAAATCCGCGCGCCAGAAGATTTTACCTCCGACCAGAAAAGAAAGCTGCTGATGGATCTTTTGAGCCCATCAACCCGCCAGGATTTTCTTCTCGATAATGTCCGGCTCGTGGCGAATGACCCTTCGCTGACCCGCCGCGATTTCACGCCGGGCGAGCATGTTCATGTTGGCCATGTGCAGGCCGGTAACTATCAGGACGTTTATTTCGTGCTGGTCAAACTTAAAGACGGCCGCGCCGTACCTTTTATCCTGATGGCCGGAAAAAGTTATAATAAATCACTGATTGTTCGGGATGAATTTGAAATTATCAACAAGCTGAAAGGCGATCCCTATGTGACCCAGGTTCTCAGTCTGGGGCATACGAGGGAGGGCTGGGGAAAGAATTTCTACGCGTATGCCAGCCGTTTCCTGGATTATCACGATGAAGTTATTGCCGAAAAAAAAGAGCCTGTTTTTATTTTTAATTCCTATCCGCTCAGCCAGTACACCATTGCAGAGGAAGACATCGCCCGCGTTGTTGCCGAGATTGCGGCCCTGCCCGTTTACTTTTATAACCCTGTCCGGAAAGAACGGATTGGCCTTTTCGATGTCAGCAGGGGCGACGCGAATTTTCCTTTTGAAGCTTTCCGGGTTGAGGATGGAAAACTCCGCGTCAACCCCGGGGACTGGCACGCGACCTTGATTGCCGCGCGAAAAATTGAAGGCCGTGTGGACATTCCCGCGTTTTTGGGCTGGCTTTTTTCGGCAAATTATTTTGACAGGTCAAGTTTTGCGGATGAAGCCTTGAAGCATGGTCCGAAATATGCCGAGGGGCTTCTCCGTGGATTGCTTGTTGGCATAGAACGGAAAGCGCAAAAACAGACAGGTTTGGACCCCAGGGCTGAAACTCTGAGATGGCTCCGTCTTTATCTGGATGCGGTACGCGCCAGCAGGATCAAGCCGGGAAAGATTGTGACTCCGGAACGGATCGATGATTTTATCCGAAATGTCCTGACCCGCTCCGAGGTTCGTGTTGAAAATATTTCGTTTGCTCTAGCTGGTCTGGAAGAAATCAAAAAAGCTGCCGCCGCGGCCGGTATCAAGCCAGGCAAGCAGAAGTTCGTCGCGCAGAAAATTGTGGAAGCCCGCAAAGGCAATCAAATAAGGACAGCGGGTGATTTAAAGAAGTTTTTAAGCCAGCCTTCAGTTCTTGGAAATTCTCCAAAAATAGACAGCCTGACAGCTCTTTTTGATTTCACTCCGCCCGATATCAATCCTTTGATGGGCCGTAAAGTCGCGGACAATGTTTATGCTATCGATGGAGATTTCTACAAGCTGTATGTTCTTACCGAGCTTCTGGCTTCTTCGCAGTCAAGAGACGCTTTTTTTGTCGAAGGCCTTCTTCCCGATGAGCGGACCAAGCAAAGCTTCCGCGGCTACTGGGAAAGACGAAACAAGGAAGCGGCTTGGTACAAAGGCTTTACCCATGTGACGGCCGAACGGCGCTGGATGATCCCTGCGTTGCTGGACCGGCGGACCGACGAATTCGAAAAGACCTTTTTAATGATGCGTTCTATCTTGCCGGGACAGGCGTACGGAATTTTGCAGGAAAAGATGCTGCTTTGGAAAGCGGCGGAGGGCGGCATCCGGAAGCTGATTGAAGAACATGATTTCCTGAATGCCATGCTGGTTCCGGATTATGTTCTCGAAAAGCCCGAGGAAATGGAACTTTTGCTGAAGCATGAATTCCTGCACGGAAAAATGGGCACGTGGAACGATTTGCTGGTGGACGCTTATATTGCTTTTATCAGCGACAAGGCAAATGAGGAACTTGTGAGAGCCCTTTTCGTCGGCCTGGGGTCATACGCGGACAAATTTGCCCATGATTTGCGTGAATTGTCGCAGGGGAGAAGAAACCTGTTTTTTTGGGACGAATTCTGGGTGCAGAGTGTATATCCGGGAGAATCGGAAAGTGACGGACGGACAGCTGTTAAAAACCGGCCGGAATACGATGAGTTTTTAAGAAGGCTTACGGCTTCCGGAGCCATGACCGCGGCGTTGGAGGAGCGTGACCGCCTTAAAGCGCTCAGCGACGCGGATGCGGATCAAGTCATGGCCGGACTTTACCCTGAATTTATCAGACAACCCCGCTCCGAAATTCGGGCGAAATTGATCCCTGACAGCAGTCTTCCCGCGAAGGTCAGGGCTTTGCAGAGACAGCTCGATCAGGGTTTGGTAGCGGGTTCTTTTGACTGGGGCAAGGCAAGCCAGCCTTTGCAGAAACTCAGGATCAAAGAGCAGGACTACGGCGCTTTCAAATTAAGAGACGCGCAGAGCGTTAAATTTATTTTCCCGCCGCAATTTTATGAATATATGCGTGAAGCTGTACTTGCGCAGGGTGAAGCGCAGAATGAAAACGGTTTTTACCTCTACCATCTATCCGGCGGAAGACCGGACGCTTCACGCGCTCCTGCGGCATGGGGCCTTATTTACCGTTATCAGGGCAGCACCTATTTCCGGGTCAAGACGGTAAAAGGAGAAATTTTTGAAGAAAAAGTCGATATCAAGGCAAAAGCCGTCAGCAAAGTCATTAATTATGATTCGCCTGCTTTCCGTGAGCTGATCCACTCCTGGGCCGGGACCACCGCGGCGTCCGCGGCTGAATATGCCATGTTTGTCATGGCGGTCAATCGCAAGATAAAAAGAAAAGTCCCCGACGGTGAATACAGCCTGAACAATGTGCGGTTCTTCTTTAATGAAGATCACCGGCTGAACGGCTACGATGAACCCGCGACCGCTTTGTTCCCCGGCCATCTTTCTTCCTCCGCGCTTGTCCTGCCCGCGGCCGATGCCTTGCTGTCTCCGCAGCAAGCGCTTGCCGGAAACCGCTGGCTTATTCTGCAGGACATTTCGACAGGGAAAGAAGTCCGGTTTCTGGCCATTGATCCGCAGGGCCGGACTGAAGTTATCAAGGGCGGCATTTATAAAACGGCAAAGCGCGAACAAAAAGTGGTCCTGCTGTCCGGTTCCGTTTTCATGAAAGAGTTTTTGAGAAAACTTTCCAAACGCTGGACAGCGTCGGAAGTTCCCGCCGGGCAAGCCATTCACGTGCATCTGGGTGGAGTGCAGGAAAGTTATTTCATGCCCGCCACGGAAGTGGTCCGGATCAGCAGGCCTGAACGCATTAAGGAAAAAACGGGAAGCGAGCACCAGGAGTTATTGCTTGATCCGCAGAACCCTCTTCTTGCGACACCGGTAAATCAAATTATCGGCGGCACTTCAAAACAGACTTTGCTCGATGCCCTGAAAAGAGGTTCGGGCATTCTTCTGCCGCCTGTATGGATGCGCCGCCTTGAAGATGCTTCGCTGGTGCTTTTCCGCGCCGCGGATTCCGATCCTTCCACAATTGAAATATGGTCAGGGACAAATCATGCGCTGGATTTAAAAACATTTTCTCCGCGCAAGGACAGGAGCGTTTATTTCCAGGTGGGCGCAGTCCTTGATGCTTTCGCCGAAGCGCCCGGCGATCCGTTCGGTTTAAGAAATTCTGTTCTTGTGAACACGGCCCGCGAACCCAGCTGGGCGCAGATCCAGACGCATTATGCCGCCGCCAGGATCAATGGCCGGCCGGTTGTCACAGTTGAGGCGGAAACAGACCGCCTCCGGGAAGCCGCTGGAAAGGCAAGGATATATCTGACCCGCAAGCTGGTTTCAAAACGCTCTGATACACGCACGATGCTTCGGGAAATTGCAGGCGGGCGGGCCGTCACCGGCGTTGAACAGGAGCAGCTGGAAACGTGGCTGGAGCAGGACCCTGCACAGAAACCTCTGCTGGATTATTTTGGCGGAGACAAAAAAATAATTGTTGCTCAGCGAATCGAGCTGCTAAAGAAAGTTTGGCCGGTTTTTGAAGATTTCTGGCAAAAAGGCAAGTACAAGGAAGAAATTCCGGTCACCTCGCTCTGGCGCGTGTATCTTCCGCTGGCGCAGTGGACGCTTGCTGAAAAGCGCCGGCTTCATCCTGAGGATCTCTATGTGCTTGGGATTGGCGGATCGATCGGAAGTGGGAAAACGACGTTGTCCAGAATTCTAGCGCTTCTTTTGGGCCAGATGCTCGATGAAAATGAAGGCCAGGCGATCGCGGATTCTCTCGACAATTATTACCACACGCAGGAATACCGTGCCAAGCTCCGCGAAAAGGGCTACGCGAAGGGCATGCCCAAAAACCGCGCGCTTCCGGGAACGCAGAAACCGGAATG